>NZ_JASCRU010000011.1:0-95693 GCF_030010285.1 Flavobacterium sp. XS2P24 | reverse complement strand
CAGCAGAAGCGAATCAGGATGTAAATCTTGACGCCAATTGTGGCATCACCGTTCCAAATTTGGTTGACGGATCAAGTGCTACCGATAATTGTACCAACACCATTACACAACTTCCAGTTGCTGGAACAGTGTTAAGTTCAGCTCATAACGGAACAGTTGCTGTAGTTGTAACGGCAACCGATGCAGCAGGAAACACAGATTCAGAAACAGTTACCTTAACTGCCAAGGACATAACAAATCCAGTAGCAAAAACTCAATCAGTAACAATCTATCTGAATGCAAGTGGTGCTGCTTCTATAACAGCAGTCCAGGTGAATAATGCATCAACAGACAACTGTGCGGTGGTAAAATGGACACTCGATAAAACAGATTTTGTCTGTGCTGATACTGGATCAAACACTGTTGTTCTAACTGTTGAAGACGTCGCAGGCAACAGCAATACAGCAACCGCCACTGTAACGGTAAAAGACGAAGTTAAACCGGTAATAACTTGCAAACCATCAGCATCTAAATTTGTTGACCCTTATGCAACTTACTACACTGTTTCTGGAAATGAGTTCGACGCAACTGCAACAGATGCTTGTGGAGTGGCTTCACTGACTTACAAAATCAATGGTGGGTCTGCAAGTGCGAATGGTGCATCGCTTAATGGAGTTACATTAAATGTTGGTACACATACCATTGTTTGGACAGCAATTGATGTAAATAACAACAGTTCAACCTGCACAACAACAATCACTATTACAAAACGCACTACTACATTAACTTATAATGGTGATCTTTCAGAACAATACTCTGATGTTACAAATTTGAGTGCTATATTAACAGATAATGTTTCCGGAGCTCCAATTCAAGGTAAAACAATTACCTTTACTATTGGTTCGCAATCAGTAACAGGTGTTACTAATGGTAGTGGTGTAGCTACAGCAACCTTAAAAATAACTCAATCACCAATAAATACCTACAATGTAGTTTCAACCTTTGCAGGAGATGGTTCTTATGTGACTAGTAGTGATACTGATGGATTTGATATCCAACAAGAAAATGCTTTGGTTGAATATACTGGACCTGAATTCGTAGGAGAGCAAAATACATCTGCAAGCACAACACCTGTTTTATTAAGTGCTTCTATTAATGATATTGTAGATGGTCTTGGTCTTGAAGGAGATATTCGAAATGCAATAGTACAATTCTACGATATTAATGGTGGTGCAGCTATATCTGGTTGGTTAACTCCTGGGTTGGTTACTCCTGGAGATTTAACTAAAGGAATTGTTACCTATAATTGGAGTGCTTCAGTACCAACTTCCGGCTATAATTCAACAACTGTTGGAATAAGAGTAGGAACACAATCACCCGAAGATAATGGATACTATGTTGGTTATGGTCAAACAGTAATCAATGTGTATAGAATATCTTTAAACGAGTTTATTACTGGAGGTGGACATATTATTCCTGTAGATTCTAAAGGGCAATATGCTTCAGATTCAGGTAAAAAAGTTAATTTTGGATTTAATGTAAAATGGAACAAATCTGTTAAAAACCTTCAAGGTAACCTTAACCTCATTTTTAGAAAAGAAGGTAAGGTGTATCAAATTAAATCTACAGCAATGAACAGTTTGTCAATTATTTCCACAAATCCATGTTCGCAAAAAGCTACTTTTGTCAGCAAAGCTAATTTAACAGATGTAACCAATTCGGCTTTACCTATCAGTATCTATGGTGGTATAAGTTTGCAGGTAACGATGACAGATAATGGAGAGCCAGGAAAATCAGATATGATTGGATTTACGCTTATGGATGGTAATAACCTAGTTTATTCTTCAAGTTGGCCAGTGAATAAAACTCTGGAATCATTCTTAAACGGAGGAAATTTGGTAGTTCATAATGGAGTAACTTGTACAGCAGGAACATCTACAACATCTATAACATCTACTAAAAATCCATCTGTGGTAGGTGATTTGATTACCTTTAAAGCCACGGTTACTGGTGCTGTATATGTACCTAGTGGTACGGTTACATTTAATAATGGCACTACAGTTTTGGCAACTATAGCAATGAGTGGAGGTACAGCTTCCTATTCAACAAGTGCTTTGGTGGTAGCAGATCACGTAATTACAGCTTTGTATAATGGAGACGCAAAATTCAGTTCAAGTTCTAGTTCACTAACTCAAAAAGTTAATGCTGCTCCAACAGTCCGAACAAGCGCTCCAGTAATTGCAAAACAAGTGAAAGAAATACCAGTGGAAACCGTTCCTTTCAACGTAATTGCTTATCCAAACCCATCGACCCAATATTTTATTATTGACATAAAAGGCGGTACCAGTGAAAAAACAGAAGTGATTGTATATGATATATTAGGAAGAATGGTGAAACATATTCAAAATAGTGATAGCAAAGAAATCAAGTTTGGTGAAGAGCTTTCATCAGGTTCGTATATTGCGATTATCAATCAGGGCACTCAACAAAAAACAGTGAGACTGATAAAACAGTAAAGCTCATTTTAATTATAGGGTTTAAATTAACTCCATTTCAATATTAATTGGGATGGAGTTTTTTTATATACTGATTTATTGTTTTTGAATTTTAGTTTTTTTTTGAAAAAGGGAATTTATAAATATTTAATGGTTATGTGTAAGTTTCCAATGAAATGATTTCTATTCAATTTCTATTCAAGTAATTAGAACATTAAAAACCTAAATGACACTAGTTTGTAATGGAGTTTATGCTTTGAATACAGAGATTTTATTAATGCAAAATAAGAGAGTTGTTCCGTTTTATTAGGAAACCATTCATGTCTTACTAAATGGTAAAATAAAGTTTGAATATGGAAAAGAAATTCAATATGTTTCTTTGATTTTAAGCAAAAAAAAACACTCTGAATGCTCAGAGTGTTTTTTAGTTTATTGTATAAAAATCGATTTATAGAAACTCACCGTGTTGAGAAATATCTAAACCTAATTCTTCTTTTTCTTCACTTACTCTTAGTGGAGTTATTTTGTTTACAATAAAGAAAAGGAAATAAGATGCTGAAAATGCAAATACTGAAACTATAACTAAAGCAGTTAATTGATTTAAAAATAATGTGGCATCACCAAATATAAGCCCTTGGTTGTCTCCTACTACTGAGTTAACAGTTTTAGAAGCGAATACACCTGTTAATAGCATACCAACCATACCACCAACACCGTGACAAGCAAATACATCTAAAGCATCATCAATTTTACCTTTAGGGAATTTACTAACCACTAGATTACTAACAATACTGGCAAATATACCGATGAACATTGCATGAGGAATAGTTACAAAACCTGCAGCAGGCGTAATAGCTACTAAACCTACAACAGCTCCAATACAAGCTCCCATTGCAGAAAGTTTGTGTCCAAGAATTTTATCAAGAAATACCCAAGCCATTCCAGCAGCAGCAGCAGCTACAGTTGTTGTACCTAATGCTTGTACAGCTAAACCATTAGATCCTAATGCTGAACCTGCATTGAAACCAAACCATCCAAACCATAATAAACCAGTACCTAACAATACGTAAGTAATACGTGCAGGGTTAACTTTTTGTATTTTTCTTTTTCCTAAGAAAATTGCTCCAGCTAGTGCAGCCCATCCAGCGCTCATGTGAACTACAGTTCCTCCAGCGAAATCTAATACTCCCATTTTAAAGAAAACACCATCTGGATGCCAAGTCATGTGTGCTAATGGAGCATAAACAAGTAATATGAATAATACCATAAATAATAGGTAAGCCCAGAAACGAATTCTTTCTGCAAAAGCTCCTGTTATTAAGGCAGGTGTAATGATTGCAAATTTTGCTTGAAATAAAGCAAACAACATAAAAGGTATTGTTGGAGCAAGACTCCATGCGGTATTTGTATTAACACCTTGAAAAAACAAATTGGGTAACGGATTACCAATTACTCCTCCTATACTAGGTCCAAATGATAAACCAAAGGCGACAACTACCCATAAAACAGTAACAATTATCATAGCCATAAAACTTTGAAGCATAGTACTGATTACATTCTTTTTTCCTACCATTCCCCCGTAGAAAAAACCCAGACCTGGTGTCATTATCAATACAAGTGCTGTTGCAACAATCATCCAAGCTGTGTCGCCAGTATCAAATTTTACAGCTTCTGTTGGAGCTGGGCTGTCAATTATGAAATAATTTGAACAAAGGGTTAATACCAAAATCGTGATTAATATCACACTTAAAATAATTTTTCGCATTGTTTTTTAGTTTTAAATTTCGATAAAAATATAAAAATCATTAATAAGCCCCTTTAAAAATATGACTTAATGTTTTATTTTTGTCATTTTTTTAATCTAGACCCTATTTCATTATGGGTATATTATAATTTAAAGTTAAAATTTGCAATTTGTTAAAGTAAGGTTAAGAGAAATTATCTTTTTAGGAGATAATATAACAATTATTTTAAGAATTAGTAAGTCTATATCCTAACGCTTCTGTTTTTTATACTAAAAGTTGAATATCATTAAAAAAAATGCACCAATCGAAATGAATACAATTGATGCAATTTTTTAAAGTTAAAGTTAATGAATTATGTCTTTATTTTAAAAGATGTTGGCTTAGAATTTTATACACTTCATTGATGTTGTTTCCTCCTTTACCAAATTGTTTGACAATTGGTGTATTATCGTTGTTTAACCAAATTTTTAATTCCGCATCCAAATCCATTATACCGGCACTTTCTTTAGAGAATTTCTTGATGCTGGAATAGGGGATTGATACATAATCAGCTTTGGTTCCAACCAATTGTTTTTCGACTAAAATCAGCCTTTTATTAGTAAAAACAAACATGTCACGGATGAGTTTGAATGCTTTCTCAATTATTTCTCCATCAATTAAGATTGGCTCAAATTCTTTTGAAACATTTTCAATGTTTACTTCAGATGCATTGCCTAAGATGGCATTAAATAGTCCCATTATTTTAATTTATTTTTGATTGTATTTTGTTTTATATCTTTCGTTCAGCTTAGTTTGATGCGTTTCCAGACTAATCGTTCTTCCTTGAATAAAAGCATTGGTCAATTTATTGGTTCTCATGTCTAAAGCATCACCTTCGGAAATAAATAAAGTAGCATCTTTTCCTTGTTCTAAGGTTCCACATTGAGCATCAATTCCCAATATTTTGGCAGTATTAGATGTTATTAATTGTAAAGCTTGCTCTTTGTCTAGACCATATGCAGCACATGTTCCAGCTAAAAACGGTAAGTTTCTAGTGTTCATTCTTTCATGTGCACCACTATTTTCTAAGCCTACCACAACACCTTTGTCTGTCAGTAATTTAGCTGATTTGTATGGTAAGTCAATATCATCATCATCATTTTCTGGCATTTCATGAACTCGTTTAAGTAATACGCCAATATTATTTTTTTGCAATAATTCGGCTGTTTTGTAGGCTTCGTATCCACCAACAATCACCATTTTCTTAACTCCATTTTCTTTTGCAAATTGTACTGCATCGATAATTTGTTTTTCTTCATCGGCATGAATAAACAATGTTTGGCTTCCATCAAACAATCCTTTAGTAGATTCTAAAACCAAATTTCGATCTTTTGAACTATCACCTAAATAGGCTTTGGCATTAGCTAAAAAAGCAGACAGTTCTAAAACTTGTTTTGCATAATCCTTATTGGTTTCAATGCCTCCTGGTTCAAATCGGGAACCTGATCTTCTAAAAGTAGTAGGGAAGTTAACATGAATTCCATCATTTTCTTTTATAAGTGCATCTTTCCAGTTCCAAGCATCCAGTTGAACAATTGATGAAGAACCAGATATTGTTCCGCCACGTGGTGTGATTTGAGCCATCAAAATACCATTTGGTCTAACAGTTTCTATTACTTTAGAATCAGCTGTATAGGCAATAATACTTCTAACATTAGGATTCATAGTTCCAATCTCATCTTCATCATCAGAAGATTTTACGGCGTCAATTTCTACTAAGCCCAGGGTTGAATTTGGGGCAATAAAGCCCGGATAAACATGTTTTCCAGCTGCGTCAATAGTGAGATCATACGCGCCTTCTGCAAGCCGAATCACTCTGGCATCTGCTACTAAATTAATTTTTCCGTCAACGAATCCTATTGCGCTGTTCTCGATTATTTCTCCATTTCCTAAATGTGCCGTAGCATTAAGAATCAAAATAGATTTTGATTGCTTAACGGCTGGTGTTTGTTGTGCTCTTGCAAGCATTGAGATGCTACAGACTAACACTAAAAGATATATTTTTTTACTAATCATATTTATATATTTTTAAAAATTGCTTTGCTTTTTTGTAAAAGCTCGGTTTTTTGAAATCCAAATTATTCCGCTATTCTTCCATAGTATCACAGTGGTATTCTTTTTTCTCTGTTTTTTTAGGTTCTTGAGTGATCATCCCTTTATTTTTCTCTTGCAATAATTGACCAATCAACTCATTTCGTTCTTTAGCAATAGCTACTCTTTGTTCTGCATCTTTTTGAGCATCATAATACACTACACCTTCGATTAACGTTTTTTCAGCTTTTGCATAAATAGATAACGGATTGGCATTCCACAACACAATATCGGCATCTTTACCTACTTTTATACTTCCTACTTTATCATCGATATGTAATAATTTAGCAGGATTCAGGGTTACAAATTTCCATGCGTCTTCTTCTGAAATATTACCATATTTTACTGCTTTTGCTGCTTCTTGATTCAATCTTCTGGACATTTCAGCATCATCAGAGTTGTAGGCTACCACAAGTCCTGCATTGTGCATAATAGGTCCATTGAAAGGAATGGCATCATTTACCTCAAATTTATAAGCCCACCAATCTGAGAAAGTTGAGGCTCCTACACCGTGCTCTTTCATTTTATCAGCAACTTTATATCCTTCAAGAATATGGGTATACGTATTTACTTTAAAATTAAATTTATCAGCTACATTCATTAACATCAAAATTTCCGATTGTACATAAGAGTGACAAGTAATGAAACGCTCTTTATTTAATATTTCAGCTAATGTTTGTAGTTCTAAATCCACTCTTGGAGCTTTCGCTTTTGCTTTTTTACCAGTTGCATTGTAATTTTTCCAAGCGGTATCGTATTCTTTAGCACGTTGAAAGTAATCTGTAAAAACTTGTTCCACACCCATTCTGGTTTGAGGAAAACGGGTAGGATTAGTGATTCCCCAGTTTGCTTGTTTTACATTTTCTCCCAAAGCAAACTTGATAAAACCAGGTTGATCTTTGTAAAGCATCTCTTCTGCAGAAGCGCCCCATTTCCATTTTACAATTGCAGAACGTCCACCTATTGGATTTGCTGAACCGTGTAATAGTTGAGAAATGGTAACTCCACCGGCTAAATCTCTGTATATATTAATGTCTTCAGAATTTACTACATCTTGAATGGTTACTTCGGCACTGGAATTGTGCCCCCCTTCATTTACACCATTAGAAATTGCAATATGAGAATGCTCATCAATAATTCCGCTGGTTAAATGTTTGCCTTTTGCATCAATAATTGTTGCTGAAGCATCAGCAATATTTTTTCCAATAGAGGCAATTTTTCCGTTTTTGACCAATACGTCAGTTTCTACTAAAATACCGTCTTTTTCATTGGTCCAAACGGTAGCATTTTTAAATAAAAGTGTTTGTGTAGTTGGTTTTTTCAAATTACCATATGCAACATTAGGGAATGTTGTAGGCATAATTGCATTGTTCTTTTCAATTTTTGAGGAATCGATAGCTTTTACAAAAGGCGCTGTTTTTATTGCTGACCATTTCACTTCATTTCCATTGAATAAAACCGCTTTTCCCGAAAGAGTCTGATTGTCTTCAACATATCCGATTAATCTTGTGAAGCTGGTTTTAGTAGAATCGATAGGTTTGATTACCGTTGAAATCCAGTTATTGGTAAAAGTAAGTTTCGATTTTATTTTTTTGTTGTCAAAGGTTGTTATTTCAGATTTTGGTGCTGAAACTTCGCCATCAATCTTCCATTTGTATTTTTCAGTGTTAATGGTTAAATCATAATTTCCACGAATATCTTTAATTGTTATATCGTTAATTACAAATTTGTTCCCTTGAACCCAGTTTTCATATAATATTGTTTTCTCATTGAAAATCTCACCGGATGCAATTATAAAATTGGCTAAACTTCCTGTTTTCAGACTTCCTATTTCATTGCTTTTTCCTAAAATTGAAGCAGGAATAGTTGTCAAAGCTTCTAATGCTTTCGTTTTATCAAATCCGTATTTAATGGCTCTTAATAGGTTCGGTCTAAAATCTTCCAGCTTTTTTAATTTGTCGGTAGTCAAAGCGAAAACAATTCCATTATCAGATAAAACTTTAAGATTGGTTGGCGCTTGATTCCAAAAACGCAAGTCTTTCAATTCCATTTGATTGGCTTGGTTTGGGTCAGAAACATCATAAGCTTCCGGGAAATTGATTGGAATAATAAATTTCGAATTTGTTTTTTTGATTTCTTCAATTCGTTCAAATTCATTTCCGTTTCCTTTCAAGATGTAATTTAAACCAAATTCTTTCGCTATTTTGGAAGCTCTCAAACTGTTTAATTTGTCTTCAGAAGCAAATATTTGAACTAGTTTTTCATTATTGGATAAGGCTTCCAAGGATAAATCTTTGGTTGTGGCGTTTCCTTTTTTGTACCAATCCAAATCTAAATACATTTGACGAAGTAATGCCATCATTCCCATCAAAGAACTTGGATAGGCTTGATTTGTTGTGGCACTTTTAGTAAATGCAAAATGATTGGTTACTTTATCAGATAATAATTGGTTGCTTTTGTCAAAATTATTCAAGGCAATCAGTGTTCCTGATCCGCGAGCAATTCCGTCCTGAACGTGAGTTCCTACGATACCAAATCCAGCTTTTAATAATTCTTCGGCTTTCGTTTGGTCGTATTTAAAGCTTTCATATCCATTTACTTCTGAACGAATACTTTCGTTCCAGTAATGTCCTGTTTTTTTGGTGTCATACAAAGGATTTCTTTCAGTACTGCTGATTCCTTTTGGTTTTTCGATTCCAAAACTGGTATACATATCAATAAAGGAAGGGTAAATTGATTTTCCTTCTAAGTTAATTGTCATGCAGTTTTTAGGAATAGCGATGTTATTCCCTGCGCCAATAACTTTTCCGTTTTGGATTAATAAAGTCCCTTTTTCAATAATTTGTGTTGGTGTAACATAAATTTTTGCATTTGTAAAAGCGGTAAAATTGGTGTTTTTGTTTTGAACACTTTCATTATTGGGAAAGTATTCTTGTGCGTAGGTTTTTGGTAATAAAACACTGAAATACAGTAGAAGTAAGATTTTTTTCATAGTATAGTTTCTAATTATTCTCTAAAAGTAAAAAAAGGAATATGTTAAGCATTATTTTTTTTGATTTTAACATTTGTTTTTTTGAAGAAAAAAAACAAATCGAGCGACTCCGTAATATTATTCTAATTATTTTGACATAATTTTCTACTATTCTGTATCATTTTTAAATTTTGTAGGAATAATTATAATAATTAAAAAATGTTTAGCTAATTTTAGAATCAAATAAGTAAATATGCTAGTTAAAGTTTTTGGTAGTGCTGTTTTTGGAGTGGAAGCCACTACAATTACCGTAGAAGTAAATATTGATAAAGGTATTGGATATCATTTAGTTGGATTGCCAGACAATGCTATCAAAGAAAGCAGTTATCGTATTGCGGCGGCACTCAAAAATAATGGATACGCCATGCCGGGAAAAAAAATCACCATCAATATGGCGCCTGCTGATTTGCGCAAGGAAGGTTCTGCGTATGATTTGACTTTGACAATTGGAATTTTGGTTGCATCCGGTCAAATCAAAGCTGAGGATGTTGATAAATACATCATTATGGGAGAACTTTCCCTTGATGGCAGCCTTCAGCCGATACGTGGTGCTTTGCCAATTGCCATAAAAGCCAAAGAAGAAGGTTTTAAAGGTTTTTTTCTTCCAAAGCAAAATGCAAAAGAAGCCGCAATTGTTGCCGGATTAGATGTGTATGGAATCGAAAATGTTCAAGAAGTGATTGATTTCCTCGAAGGAAAAGGAACGCTGGAACCAACAACAATTGACACCAGAGCCGAATTTTATAAAACCTTAGACTTTCCAGAATTCGATTTTAGTGATGTCAAAGGACAAGAAAGTATCAAGCGTTGCATGGAAATTGCAGCAGCCGGTGGACATAATATTATTTTGATTGGCCCGCCGGGTGCAGGAAAAACGATGTTAGCCAAACGATTACCTAGTATTTTACCGCCCATGACGTTGCGTGAAGCGTTAGAAACAACTAAAATCCATAGTGTTGCAGGAAAACTTAAGGAAGTTGGTTTGATGAATCAACGTCCGTTTCGTAGTCCGCACCATACTATTTCGAATGTGGCGCTTGTCGGAGGAGGAAGTTATCCACAGCCCGGAGAAATTTCTATGGCGCACAACGGCGTTTTGTTTCTGGATGAATTACCAGAATTTAAACGTGATGTTTTGGAAGTAATGCGTCAACCTTTGGAAGATAGAGAAGTGACAATTTCCAGAGCTAAGTTTACGGTTACGTATCCTTCCTCGTTTATGTTGGTGGCGAGTATGAATCCGAGTCCAAGTGGTTTCTTCAATGATCCGGATTCTCCACAAACTTCATCGCCTCACGAAATGCAACGGTATCTGAGTAAGATTTCAGGACCTTTATTGGATAGAATTGATATTCATATCGAAGTAACTCCAGTTCCTTTTGAAAAATTATCTGATGACCAAAAAGCAGAGAGCAGTGTTGATATCAGGAAAAGGGTGACTTCAGCTCGTGAAATTCAAACCGAACGCTTTGAGCAAATGGAAAACATCCATTACAATGCGCAAATGAATACGAAACACATTCGCGAATATTGTGCCTTGGACGATGTTTCCAAGCAATTATTGAAAACGGCGATGGAACGATTGAATCTTTCCGCTAGGGCCTACGACAGGATTTTGAAAGTAGCGAGAACAATCGCCGACTTGGAAGCAGCTCCAACAGTAATTTCGAGCCATATTGCTGAGGCAATTCAATATCGCAGCTTGGATAGAGATGGTTGGTTGGGCTAAAATAGATTTCAGATTTTTGATTAACGATTTTTGATTTTAGATGTTTCACGGCTGTAAAATTGAGAATACGATTGCGCTAGCTGGGAAAAAAAGAAAAGTATAGAAATAAATAAGTCAAAAAAGAGATTTCAATAGAAATCTCTTTTATTTTTGCCAAATGTTAGAAATTCTTTACCAAGACGAATATATTATAGCAATTAATAAACCAAGTGGATTGTTGGTTCACAAATCATTTTACGCGCGCGATGCAAAAGTGTTTGCTATTCAAGAATTGAGAAATCAAATAGGAGGGCGACACGTTTATCCTATTCATCGGTTAGATCGCAAAACATCTGGTGTCTTGTTATTTGCGTTGGATGCAGCCGTTTTAAAAATTATGAATGATCGTTTTGCCACACGCGAAGTCGAAAAAAAGTATTTAACAATTTTACGTGGCTGGTCACCCGAAGAACTAACGATTGATTATGATTTAACCAATGATGATGGCATTATACAAAATGCAATAACCTACTTTCATCGATTGCAAACTACCGAAATTGAGTTAGAATTTAACAATAAGCCTACGTCACGATATTGTTTGGTAGAAGCGATTCCTGAAACGGGACGCATGCATCAATTACGAAAACATTTCAAACATATTTTTCATCCCATTTTAGGAAGTCGGCCACATGGTTGTAACAAACAAAATAAATTATGGTTGGAGAATTTTGAACTGAAAGGAATGATGCTTCATGCACATCAGTTAATTTTTAATCATCCAATAACAAATGAGCAACTAATCTTGAATGCAAAGATTAATGAAGAGTTTAGCAGAGTAGGTACTATTCTTAATCTGGATTTGAATACGTATGAATAGAATACTAACTTGTAAATTAATGCTTTACATTATTGTTGTATTTGGAAACAACAGTTTTCAGTGTAAAGAGGAACAGATTTCTGATTTTTGATCAACGATTTTTGATTGCAGATATTTAACCTCTGTAAAATCGATGATGCGATTGCTAGCGCAATCATTCCGCTCGTGCCTATTACAAATTTATAATGATTTACTTTTGCTAGCGTTCACGAGCGGGACGCTCGCGTTAGTAATCGGGTGACGTTTTTTTTCGGATGTTATTTTTTCAATTATATTCTGAATATATTTTTTCTTTTTGAAAAAAGAGGCGTAAAATTGAGGATTACAGATAATACGCTCAATTGCTTTGTTTTCTTTCCCGTTTAGATAATAATATATTTCTATTAAACGCATTTTTTGATAGTGACCTAAGTCGTTATTCTTGATTGAAATTTCTACAAAGTTTTGAAATTCTGTTTTCTCTAATACTTCAATACTTTTTAACAAATCTAATCGGTATAAAATTTTGACAACTTTTATCACATAACTTTTAGAAGGTAATTCATAATTAATTTTTTCTCTGTAATTTCTTTTTACAACTCTTAACTCGCTTAGAATTTCTATTTCGTTATCGGTAATTAAATTATCATTTTTAAGTTCTTCTAAAAGTGTCAAATATGAGAAATTAAAGCTTTCTTTTTCGGCACTTTTTAATATTAAATAGTTTCTAAAACCAATATATAAGCAATCACAAAACCAACCGAATCCTTTTTTAGAGTTTGGAACAAATTCTAAAATTTTAAAATAATTTTTGTTGTCTTGAAAATCTTTAAAACTTGGTTTTTTTGAAATATGATTCTTAAGAATTAAATTTAATTTTTGGTTGTAATCAATTAATATTTGTGATTCCTTAACCAAATGGTCTAAAAATAAACTGCCGTTTTCAGACATAAATTTTAGCTTTGAATAAGTATAGACAGAAACTGAAAAGCCTTTTTTTTCATATTCTGTTTTTAAGTTTTTTAACTCATTATAATAATCCGCAACAATAAGAATATCTTTATCGCTGTATTTATCGAAATTTTCTCTTGTTGATGAGCCGTAAATTGCTACACTATAATTTTTCATTTTACAAATCGATTTATTAAAACTGTTATCAGAAAACTAAATAAAACAAAACCCGTTATCCCTTGTAAAGTTAACATTGTCATACCATAATCAGAGCTTGGTTGAAACTGTGAATCTACTAATTGTGTCATTACATCCAAAGTATAATATAGGTTGGCTTTAAAATCAAATGTAATAGGGCAGAAGGAGTCTATTGCAAAGTCCTTTTGATGCATTCCATAATCTTTCCAATTAATCCAATTTGTTATGAAACTTATGCAGAAAAAGACAGCAAATGTGTAAGTGAAATTTCTTAACCTTAATCCATAACCAAAAACTTTTCGATTTAAGTAATTAGGGAGAAATTCCATATAAAACTCTGTTCGAGTTATTGGGTAGGGTTTTTTGTGATGGAATTTACTGCGAGATAGTCTTCCTTGCCAAGTTTTAAAATAATAATTTGAAATTCTTGCAAAATCCGATTGTTCTTCATCTCTAGAATTATTTAACAGTTGTTGAAATAGATGTACAGCAATATTTGACTTTTTTATATCTGATTTTTCAAAATTATTTATAAAACTTTCGGGGTTAATGTAAGTATTTTTGATATTGATTTCGTGTGTATTTACATTTTGAAAAGTACATTGTCTAAATTTACAATTATCAAATTTTGTTCCGATAAATAGACAATCTTCAAAATGACAGGAAGTGAAATCAATATTTTTTAAAATTGTTTTAGAGAAACTTACATTGGTAAATGACTTTCTCTCTATCTTAATCCGTGGATGGTCTTTTTTAGGTTTTAATATGTCAGGACGATATATAATATTTATAATTTCATCTTCAGCCATAACAATATTAATAAAATCAGTTTTATTACTGACCTCACTTGGTATTCCGTTTAAGCTAAAAAAATTAGTGAGCATATTTTATAAATATTTGTTATTCTTATCCTTGCGCTAAAATGTCACACAACTAGTATCTGTCTGACAAAATCATACAAAGCCATCCAATTTAGGATAGATATGTATCATAACGGTCATATTATTTTATTCCAAATATATTGTTTTTTTTCTTACAAGTCGTCTGGCTATTTTAGATTTGTGAGATGAATTTGCAAAATGGTATTTTGAAAGTAAAAACGCTCTAAATAGCCCCGATAGAAACGAAAAACCTTGTGAGGGCTGGCGTTTAGCCCTCACAAGGTTGTAGTGTATAGCGGGAGGTGACTTCCTTAAAAAACGAAATCATGCTGCTCCTAAAAAAAGAAAATGTATTTTCTTAGTTGTTATCTATTAGAACGTCGGTCATTATTTTGACTTGGACGTCTTGGGCCAAAACTATTGTTGCTGCTTCGGTTTGAGGTGTCTGTTTTTGGTTTTCGCGGAGTTGAATCGCGCTGTTGTCTTCCTTGCCCTTGTTTAATTGGTTCTTTGGAAGCGTTAGGGTCTGGCTCAAAACCTTTGATATTTTCTACTGGCAATTTCAAGCCTACTAATTTTTCTATATCACGTAAAAAAACCGTTTCGTCTGGACTGAATAACGAAATAGCTTCTCCGCTTGCTCCAGCTCTACCTGTTCTACCAATTCGGTGAACGTAATCTTCAGGAATATTAGGCAATTCAAAATTAACCACATGCGGTAACAATGGAATATCCAGACCTCTGGCAGCAATATCGGTAGCGACTAAAGCGGTCAGGCTTCCGTCTTTGAAACCCGCCAAGGCTTTGGTTCGTGCTCCCTGACCTTTATTTCCGTGAATGGCTGCTGCTTTGATTCCTGCACTAATCATGCTTTCTGTCAGTTTATTGGCGCCTTGTTTGGTACGGGTAAAAACCAAAATCTGTTTCCAGTTTCCTTCCGTAATCAATTTAATGATCAGTTCTGTTTTTTTCTCTTTGGCAACAGGATATACTTTTTGAATAATAGCATCCACGGTTGTATTTTCCGGAGTTGCTTCAACATGAACTGGGTTGTGCAAAATGCCCATTGCCAATTTCTTGATGTCTTTTGAAAAGGTTGCCGAAAACAGTAAGTTTTGTCTTTTAGCAGGCAATACTTTCAAGATTCGTTCTATATCTCGTAAGAAACCCATGTCCAGCATACGGTCTGCTTCATCTAAAACTAAGATTTCCACTTTGGCAAGTGATATTAATCCTTGGTTTTGCAAATCGATTAATCGACCTGGAGTGGCAACTAAAATATCGACACCCTGACGCAGTTGTGTTACTTGTGGATTTTGGTTAACGCCTCCAAAAATAACGGTGCTGCGTAAATCTAAAAATTCACTGTATTCTTTTATATTGGCCAATATTTGTGCGGCTAATTCTCTGGTTGGTGTCAATATTAAGGCACGAATAGGTCTGCGACTTAAGTGTTGCCCTTGTGATAATATTTGTAAAATAGGTAGTGTAAAACCGGCAGTTTTTCCAGTTCCTGTTTGTGCAGATGCTAATACATCTTTACCTTCTAAAATGGGTGGAATTGCTTTTTGTTGTATTGGAGAAAGAGTTGTATATCCTTTTTTGCTGATGGCTTTTAGTAAAGCATCAGATAAACCTAATGAGTTAAATGACATAAATGGTGTTTATAAAGTAAACACTATTATTTAGGTTACTTTTTTAATTGGGGGCAAAGGTACTGCTAATTTTTTGATGTGCTTTTGATTGCTTGATTTTGTTTAGATAAAATCAAAGTTCTTCGTTTTAATCTCTTACAAACAAAAAAAATAGGACTATTTGTCCTATTTTTTATCTGAATATTTTTTGAAATAAATTTTTATTCTAAATCTGCAAAAGTATTTCCTTGATTGATGTCACCGGATTTATAACCTTTCATAAACCAAGCTTTACGTTGTGCTGAAGTTCCATGAGTAAAGGATTCCGGAACAATATGTCCTTGAATTTTTGATTGAATGGCATCATCCCCAACCGCATGTGCCGCACTTAATGCTTCGTCAATATCGCCTTCCTCCAAGAAATTGTTCATTTTTTGATTGTAATGCGTCCAAACTCCCGCATAAAAATCAGCTTGCAATTCCAGAGCAACTGATAATTTATTGGCTTCGGCTTCACTTTTTCCTTCTTGCATTTGTCTCATTTTTGCAGATGTTCCTAACAAGGTTTGTACATGATGGCCTATTTCGTGTGCAATTACATAAGCGGTCGCAAAATCACCTCCTTGGGCTCCAAATCTTGTTTTCAGTTCTTCAAAGAAAGCCAAGTCAATATACACTTTTTGATCACCGGGACAATAAAAAGGTCCCGAAGCTGAGGTCGCATTACCACAAGCGGTTTCTACACCACCAGTAAATAGCACTAATTTAGGATTTTTATATTGCATATTGTTTTCCTCAAATATTTTTGACCACACATCTTCTGTATCTACTAATATGGATTCTATAAATTTGCCTTCTTCAATTTCCTGTGCAGTTAATGCTCTTTGTTCAGTAGGAGTACCATTTCCTTGATTCATTTGTTCAAGAATTGGAGTCAGCATTTGGGCATTTTCTCCACCAAAAACATTCAATAACAAAATAATAATACCAATAATTCCACCTCCTAAATTGTTTTTCCTCCAGAAGACATTCCTCTTCGGTCTTCAAAATTTTCACTTGAACGTCTACCACTCCATTTCATATTGTGTTATTTTAGTTGTTGTTAAAAAATGAATATACATAAAAGTATAAAATTTTAAACGATAAACATTCTTTTTTAGAAGATGTTAACTAGTCCATTTAGAAATTGTTTCTTCAATGATACCTTTTATAATTGGTTTTGGGATGTAATCATTCATTCCCGCTTTGAGGCATTTTTCTTTTTCTTCTTTTTCGGTACCCGCAGTTATAGCAATAATAGGCACATTTTGTCCTGATTTTAAAGTTCTGATTAATTGGGTAGCTTCATATCCATTCATGATGGGCATTTGGATATCCATAAAAATAATATCTGGATTTAATGCTTCAAATTGATCTACAGCATCTTTGCCATTTGTAATTTCAGAAATGACAGGATTTACATATAAGTTTTTAATAATTGTTTTTAGTAATAACATATTTACTTTGTTATCTTCAACAATCATGATTTTGATTTTTTTGATACTAATGTTTCTTTTAACGACTATATCTTTAATAGAATTAAAATCAGTTTCAAATAAGCTGCCTTTTTCTATTGGTTCGTTGCTGGTTTTTAAATCCAAATCAAAATAAAACGTACTGCCTAAATCAATTTCGCTTTTCAGTTGTAAACGGCTGTTCATTAAACCCAATAATTGGTTCGAAATGGTCAATCCTAGTCCGGTACCGCCAAATTTTCTGGTCGTTGAGCTGTCTTCTTGGGAAAATGCCTGAAATATTTTCTTTTTATTTTGTTCTAAAATCCCGATTCCGGTATCAATTACTGCAAAGCGAATTTTAGCATTGGAATCGTCTATTTTTTCAATAACGGTTACATCTAGTTGTATCGAACCTTTTTCAGTAAATTTTACTGCATTGGCAAGCAAATTAATCAATATTTGTTTTAAACGTACGCTGTCTACCCAAAAATATTTAGGAATATCTGAGGCTATATTGAGTTTTAATTTTAATTTTTTTTGATTGGATTCATATAATATTAAATCAATAATTTGACCTAACATTTCTCCAATATCATATTTCTCTATAAATAAATCCAGTTTTCCAGCTTCAATTTTTGAGAAATCAAGAATGTCATTTATGATATCTAATAAGGAATGTGCCGATTGATTTACCGTGGTGATATATTTTCCTTGGGTTACTCCCAGATTGGTATTCATCAATAAATCAGTAAAACCAATAATTCCGTTCAAAGGCGTTCTAATTTCGTGGCTCATATTTGCCAAAAATTCTGATTTTGCCCTGTTAGCAGCTTCAGCTAATTCTTTTTGCTGTACAACGGTTTCTGTTTGTTTTCTCTCCGTAATATCAATGAAAATACCTTCAATAAATGCGATTTTTCCATCTTTGTAAATTGCATCTCCAAACTCTTCCACCCAAACAATATGCTTGTCTTTATGTATAATTCGGTACGTTAGGTGAATGGCTCTTTTGTTTTCTATGGCATTTTTTTGTGCGGCAATTGTAATTGCTTTATCCTCTGGATGAATTAAGTCAATGAAGGATAATTGATCATTCAGGAAATTTGATTTTGCATATCCTGTTAGTTTTTCAATTTCATCATTAATGTAAATTTTAGTGTTATTTTCATCATAATTAGATAAATAAACGGTTCCGGGAATATTATTGGCTAATAATCGGAACTTTTCTTCACTTTCATTTATAGCGGTCTCATTAGCAAGACGCTCAATAGAAGAGGCTATGTTACTGGCCAATGTTTGTAAAATATTAACTTCATCCTCTGACCATATTCGTTCATTTTGAGTGTCATCAAATCCTAAAAACCCATGGAATTTGTTTCTCACAAAAATTGGAAAAAGTATCAATGAAACCACATCTACATTCGCTAATTTATTCCTCAAAGAAATATTTTCAATTTTAGGAATTATAGCTCTGTATATCTTATTGTTTAAAAGTGGTGTTATTAGCTCTTCAAAGTACTCGTATGGTAAATTTTGAAGTTTTACATTATTCTCAGTTAGTTTTATATTGTGTATTATCCATCGGTATTTTTGACTTATTAATCCAGTATTTTGATCATTTTCATAGTAATACGCTCGATGGGCTTTTGTTGCTTTTCCCATAATAATGAGTACGTCCGAGAAAATATCATTTATATCTTTACTGTTTAAAAACTTCTCTGTACAAAGTGCCATTGCTGATAAAAGGTCGCTCTTGTATTCTAATTTTTTCTCAGTTTCATATCTACTGTGTGAAATTATGGTCAATGATATAATGTCAGAAATTGTTCTGGCGAAAATAATATCGTCATTATCCCAATTTCTTTTGTTTTTTGAAGTTTCAAAACTGATGGTTCCCATTAATTCCCCATTGATGAAAATGGGAATATCGAGCTGTGATTTGATATCGTATTTTAGAAAATAATTTTCTGTAAATTCAGATAATTCCCATTTGTCTAAAACATCTGGCGCACAAATTTGCTTTTTACTTTTTATAGATTCAAAGTAAATAGGATACTTTTCTTTTTCTAAAACATATCCTTTGCTGTAGCGATTGGTTTCTAAATCATATAAATTTTCACAAGTAATTACATCTTCGGTATAATTCCAATAACTAACGCGAGAGCATTTCGTGACTTTTGCAGCAGATTCAATGATTTGCATTATACCATGATCCAGATTTTTATAATTACTGAAGTTAGTAGTCGATAGTTTTTTAATCGTTTTATTGTATAGTTCTACTTTTTTCTGACGAATTTTATTCTCAAATTCAATATTCTTTAATTTAGTGACATCCCTTGCAATTCCTGAGTATCCTATTATTTTTCCAGTGTCATTTCGATTAATGATTACTTTTTGGGAAACCCATATTTCCTCTCCGTTTTTCTTTAATAATGGAAATTCAATCGTAGGGAAGTTTTGCTCATTTTCTAACAAGTTCTGGTAAAAATCCATGATGCTGCTGCAATAATCCTCTCGTATAAATTCTAAATAATGTCTCGCTAGCATTTCGTTTTCCTTGAAGCCTAGGGTTTTTATCGTAAATTCATTGACAAATGTAAAATTGCCATAGTCGTCTACCTCAAAAATAAGATCAATAGCATTTTGAATTAAATTTTTATACTGATTCTGTAAATGGATTTCATTGGTTACATCCTGACCAATACCTATAATTAAATCGTCTGAAAATTTTTTGTCATTCCATTGTATGTGCTTGTATTCGCCATTTTTACACTTAACTCTACGAATAAACATTCTGTCAACCTTAAATTTAGTGTGGTAATCTTCCCCATAAAATTCAGGATCTTCAGTTACTTTCCAGTAACCCAATCCCATAACCTGATCAACGGTATATCCTAAAATAGTTTTCACATTTTCGCTGCAAAAAACAATTTCTCCTTTTTTATTTGTTGCCAGAATAAGTGAATTTCCTTTATTAATAATTTGATTATTAAAACGAAATTCAACATCAATATTTAATAATGATACGTGATGAATGTAGTTTATTATCAGAATTATAGAAGAATAAATAAATAGTGCAATGTTAGTTTTTAATGGTATTATTTCTAAAACATAAGTAATACCTAAAAACATAAAAACAGATATAACAAAATACCAATATACTTTTATGGGGTTTAATACATTATAAGCGAAGAAAAAATAAACCACAAAAGCAGTTATAGGTATAAAATCAGTTGGAGAATAAATTAGATTTCGGGCTATAAAACAAAAATAGATTAAGAATAGCGAAATAAAAATTTGTTTGATATATCTAAATACAATAGTAGATCTGGTACTTACAAAATACAATAAAATTAAAGAAAAGCCAATAGTGCAATTTGGTATTAATAAGCTTACAGGTCTAATTTTAAAAATTTCAAAAATCACTTCTATCGAAGGAAGGATAATGCCCAAAAAGAGTAAATAGAGTTGGTATTCTTTACTTTTTGTAACCGTTTCTACTCCTTTTTTTAAAAGTCTGCTTCTTAAAGTAGATTTGATGGTATAAATTTTATATGCCAGAAAGATAAATAAAGTAACAATTATGACCCATAAAAGAGTATTCATCGTTAAAAGATTAGAAGCCCAAAATAAAACTAATTTTGAGTTGAAAATAGTCAATAGGCTACAGTATAGCACCATAGAAGTATTTTGATTAGATTTGAATGACTAGGTTTGGGGTTCTACCTTGATATTGATTTCAATGTAAGGATTAATTTCAAATAAAAACCAAAATTCAGTAAAATTAAATTTTGGTTTTTAGTTATAAAAAAGGTTTTTAGTTTCTATTTTCAATCTCAGTTTCAGAATTAAATCCTACTATTTCGCTGTAAAGGGCATAATACAATGAGTACATAAATGGAATTGTAAAAACGATTACAATGCAGCATCCTATAAATCCTACCAAAGATGCTATAACTCCAATGACAAGTAGTCCCAATATAACTAATGGTTGTTTAGAAACAATTACAATACTGGCTTGGATTGCTTCAACAGCTTTCAGCTTTCCAAAAATGATTAGTGGAATCATTAAAATGGTAAATAAACCTATCGTTACTGAAAAAACAACTTCAAGAACTGGTATTTGTATATAATTTAGAATACCTGATAGTATGGAGTTAACGATAGTAATCAAAAATGTTGCTATAAACAGTTCCTTGAAATAAGGTGCTTTGTAATACTCAAACATTGTTGATACATGAAATTCATCATCTCTTTCGGCACAATATGCCATTTTTATTAAACCAGCAGAAAATGGGCTAAGCAAACACGTTATTAAAAGAGATACTCCTGAGAAAATTAACATGGAGTCTAAACTTAAATTTTCCGGTTTTAATTTTTCTAAAACCGTTTCTGCATCAAAAATGGAGAAGAGTACAACAAGAGCAAAAAGACTCATAAGTATTGCAAAAACAAAAAATATTAAACCGCCGTACAATGCAATTTTTTTATAATTTTCGAATGCATGGTTGAAAACATTTCCAAAATCTAAGGTGTACCCATTCTTTTTTATTTCTTCAATACGGTCTTGTGTAGTTTTAATCATTTGGTTTTGGTATTATTTAGTTTGTTAGTTTTTTATCTTTTAAAATAGACTTCTTCAAAAGGAACTCTGAATCGTTCTCCGTAAATGCCTTGTTCTTCTCTAATTCCACAACCTAAAATCATGTTTATTTCTGAACGAGCCGGTAAATGTAATATTTTTTTAATTCTCAGCGAATCAAAACCTTCCATTGGACAAGTATCATAATTTATGGCTGCCATACTTATCATAAAATTCTGTGCGGCAAGTCCCGCACTTTTTTGTGCTACAATGCGCATGTCGCTTTGTCTGGCTTGTCTGTAGATGGGTTTGAAGATTCCAATAACTTGAAAAACAAGAAATTTTATCATGCCGATAATTCCTAAAATATCAAAATAAAGGGTAGGAATAATTTTCTGATAATAATTCAAAGCAAATTTTTCTCTTTTCGAATAATCTACTTCAGGCTTATTACCATATTGAGTTTTTAGATACTCAATATTCGACTCTACTCTTTTGCGCCATAAATCTTTTCTCGCCACAACAACTACTATTTGTTGTGCTGTTTTTGCCGCATTCTGATTAAAACTGGCTTTTGCTATTTCTTGTATTATTTCTGTAGAAACAACATGGTAGAATTCCCAAAGTTGCATATTACTGCTTGTGGGTGCCAGAGTTGCTAATTGAATACATTCTTTTACTTTTTGTACATCAATAGCTTCGTTTTTAAAAACCCGAACGGATCGCCGGTATTTTATGGCTTCGCTTACTAATTTTTCATTGGCTACATCCATTTTAAGAGTTTTTGAATGGTTTTTAATTTGTCTTTATAAGGCGCATAACGCATTTGTAAATCCAGCCAAGTTCCTTTTTTTACAATCGCTTTTTTATGGGAAAAAATATCAAAACTTAATTTTCCATGATACGCTCCCATTCCGGAATTTCCAACACCACCAAAAGGCAGGCGA
This sequence comes from Flavobacterium sp. XS2P24, assembly GCF_030010285.1. Lineage (NCBI taxonomy): Bacteria > Pseudomonadati > Bacteroidota > Flavobacteriia > Flavobacteriales > Flavobacteriaceae > Flavobacterium > Flavobacterium sp. XS2P24. The sequence goes on along the minus strand of NZ_JASCRU010000011.1, from coordinate 73,060 downwards.
TTGTTAGCCAAATGAATTACCGTATCATTGATGCATCCGCCACCAAAAGAATATTTTTGCAGTACTTCATCGATAAAGGATTTATTTTGGGAAAATAAATACAGTGACAATGGTTTTTCGAAGCTCGAAATTATTTTTTCAATATCTGATTTTGATTCATAAGAAAGTATAGGAAGTATTGGGCCAAAAATTTCTTCTTTCATCACTAAACTATCCATTTTTGGTTCGTCAAGTAAAGTAGGAGCAAGGTACAATGTCTCTTTGTTAGATTGTCCTCCAAAAAGTATTTCTTGATTTTCCAATAAACGTAATTGACGTTCCCAATTTTTCAAGTTGATGATTCTGGCAAAATCAGATGATTCTTCCGGGTTTGTTCCAAGTGCTTTTTCAATTTCTTGAATCAGTAATTTAACGAAAGTAGCTTTCATTTTATGGTGTACCAAAATATAATCAGGAGCTACACACGTTTGTCCGGCGTTTATTATTTTCCCCCACACAATGCGTCTGGCACTTAATTCTAAATTAGCGGTTTCATCAACGATACAAGGACTTTTTCCGCCTAATTCTAGCGTAACAGGCGTTAGGTTTTCTGCAGCAGCTTTCGCCACTATTTTACCAACAGCAACACTTCCCGTAAAAAAAATATAGTCCCAGCGTTGATTTAATAGTTCCTGTGCAATTGTTGCATCTCCCGTGATAACCACAACATCTTTTACTGCAAAAGTTTCAGTGATAATTTTAGAAATGATATTCGAAGTATTTGGAGTGAGTTCAGATGGCTTTAAAGTTACTTTATTCCCTGCTGCGACAGCAGCAACCAGCGGACATAAAGCCAATTGAAACGGATAATTCCAAGGAGAAAGAATCAATACATTCCCGTAAGGTTCACTGTAAATAAAATCCGATGAAGGGAAATTCAAAAGAGAAGCAAAAACTTTCTTGGGCTTTGCCCAAGAATCGATATTTTTTATGGTTTCTTTCAAGTCACTAATCACATAATTAGTTTCTGTTAAAACGGCTTCAAAAGCAGGTTTTTTAAAATCATCATACAAAGCCTTAATAATTGCCTCTTCATTTTCTATAATGTTATGCAATAATTTTTTAAGGGATTCTTTTCGGAAAGCAATTTCTGTATGATACTTCATTGGATGATTTTAATTTAAAATTACATAATTATTATTTTAATCCAGCTGTATATCCTAAAATAAAAAAATAAAAAAAACAGGAATAATTATTCCTGTTTTATAATGTATAAGTCTGTAAAGTATTGTTTTTGTTACATTTTTAATTGAAACCTAATAATCAAATTAAACTGCATTCCAAATCACATCATCTGGAGTTGGTGCGATGATTTCTATATTTTCTTTGGTAACAGGATGAGTGAAAACTAATTTTCGGGCATGTAAGTGAATGCCACCATCGGGATTGCTTCGGTCAAAACCATATTTCAAATCGCCTTTTATCGGTGAACCAATAGCCGTAAGCTGTGCCCTGATTTGATGGTGTCTCCCCGTGTGAAGATTAATTTCCAGAGCAAAATAATTATTGAGTTCCTTTATGATTTTATAATCTAAACTGGCTAGTTTACTTTCGGGAACTTCTTTTAAATGCGCTTTTGAAGTGTTGTTTTTCTCGTTTCTTTTTAGAAAATGAACCAATTTATCCTCAGGCTTTGAAGGTTTATTTTTGACAATACACCAATACGTTTTTTGAGTTTCACGGTTACTGAACAACTCATTCATTCTCGTCAACGCTTTACTAGTTCGGGCAAAAACGACTATTCCAGTTGTCGGTCTATCCAAACGATGCACCACTCCCAGAAATACTTCTCCAGGTTTGTTGTACTTATCTTTGATGTATTCTTTCACAACATCAGATAATGGTTTATCGCCGGTTTTATCGCCCTGTACAATATCGCCTACACGCTTGTTTACCACAATGAGGTGGTTGTCTTCGTGTAGCACTTGAAGGTTGTTTTTATTGGAAACTATTTTCATTTGGATTTTTAGATTTTTAGACTTCTTAGATTTTTAGACAAGTTAGACTTTTTAGATAGTTAGATTCTTAAACAAGTCTTGCAGTCTGAAAATCTAAGAAAGCCTATAATAAAGTTGCTCTAAATCTTGAAGTCATTTTAATAATTTCGTTTAGCATATTTGATAATTCTATTAAATCTTCGGGAGTGATAAAACCTAAATCGGATGAAATAAGAATTTGTGTTTCAACTTCATAAGCTGAACCGATGGCAATTTCTAAAAATCGTGCAAAGTCCTTATTAGATTGTCTTGATGATCCTTCAGCAATATTAGACGGAATAGAAACAGAAGCTCTTCTTAATTGATTTGTTAGTCCAAATTTTTCATCGTTAGGAAAAGATAAAGTCACTTTATAAATTTCAGAACAAAAAAATCTACTTTTTTTCCAAATCTCTAAATCCTTAAATCGATGCATTTCTACTTTTTTTAGTCTAACAATCCAATAATCTAAGAAGTCTAATTTTAATATTGTTCGCTGGAATTAGGAAAATCACTGGATTTCACATCGGCAACATACTGACCAATGGCAGTTGTCATTCCTTCGTATAAATTCATGTATCTTCTTAAGAAACGCGGGCTAAATTCATTGTTCATTCCTAACATGTCGTGAATCACCAAAACTTGTCCGTCAACTCCACCACCTGCACCAATACCAATTACTGGAATCGAAATACTTTGCGCAACTTTTTCGGCTAAATGAGCAGGGATTTTTTCTAATACTAGTCCAAAACAACCTAATCTTTCCAGCAATTTTGCATCTTCTATTAGTTTATCTGCTTCTTCCTCTTCTTTGGCACGAACCGTATAGGTTCCAAATTTATAAATAGATTGTGGGGTTAAACCCAAATGTCCCATAACTGGAATTCCTGCGTTTAATATTTTCTTGATAGAATCTTTAATTTCTTTACCACCTTCCAGTTTTACGGCATGACCACCACTTTCTTTCATGATTCGGATGGCAGAACGCAATGCTTCTTTAGGATCTGATTGGTAACTTCCAAAAGGTAAATCCACAACAACCAATGCTCTTTCTATAGCTCTCACTACAGATGACGCGTGATAAATCATTTGGTCCAAAGTAATAGGCAAAGTCGTTTCGTGACCGGCCATTACATTCGAAGCAGAGTCACCCACTAAAATGACATCAATTCCGGCGGTATCAACGATTTTTGCCATAGTATAATCATAAGCGGTAAGCATGGAGATTTTCTCTCCATTGGCTTTCATCTCAATCAGTGATTTTGTAGTAATCCTTTTATAATCTTTTTTTGCGACAGACATATTTGTTGTTTTAAGATTGTAAAGGTAATAAAATGTATATTTTTAACTCAAAAATGTAACAGTAATGTTATTTGTAGAACCAATTAATTAAACTAAGAAACGATGAAGAAATTTTTATTGATTTTTGTGTTATTTATATCCGCTAATTCTCAGGCTCAAAATCAAGAAATTCAAAAAGTGGTTGATACTTTTTTTGAGGCTTTTCATGCCAAAGATACTCTGAAATTACAGGCTCTTTGTGAGGACACAATGATTTTACAATCTATTAGTGAGAATGCTAAAGGCACAAAATTATCCAATGAAAAGCCACAAGTGTTTTTTAAATCGATAGCTTCTATTCCTGCCGAATTAAAGTTTCAGGAAAAAATTCTGAGTTATTCCATTCAAGTGGATGGAAGCATGGCGTACGCTTGGACGCCTTATGAGTTTTATATGAATGGTAAATTAAGTCATAAAGGGGTGAATGCTTTTACGCTTTTCAAAAAAAATAACATTTGGAAAATCGTTCATCTTATTGATACGAGAAGAAAGTAGTTTTGGTAAGTTATTTTTAAGAAGACGTACCAGATTGTTTCATCCAATGTATTTATGATATAGAAAAACGTAGAAAATTGCTATCATAACCGAAATAAAATTCCCCACCAAATAGAAATCGTTGTAGAGAGATTGCTTAACTTTATCTTGTTCATCGTCCCTTTTTAATCTTGTTGCCAATTTTAAAGCACCAAATAAAGCAAGTGCATGTGGATAATCATTAATCATTGAAACTAGTAAAAATATTCTTTCAACGATTCCTTTAAGAAGAGATTTATAGTCTATAAGTTTATTTTTTCGAATTGTTTTTGGCGTTATAACATAATAAAATATGCCTAAAAGTATTTCTGTAGTAAGAATGAAAACCATAAATCGAAATATAGCCATGCCTTTATTTTATAGAGGTAATTGTATGAATTATATTTTTTGTAGCATTATAAGATTCCATTTGTAATGTTTTTTCTCTTTTCCATATTAAAGAACGGGTTTTGATCATTTTTTCGGAAACGATTTTATAGTCTTTGAATTGTATGAAATTTGATGCCAAATCGTAGTCATTTTTAAATGACCATTTGTCTGTAATATTTTCAAAAATTATGAAAGTATCATTCAAAATACTTTGTTGTAAGAGATTATCTATCGAAATGTTAAATCTAAATTTTCTATATTTTGAATCATTCAGTTTTAATCTTGCTTCCGTCAAACCGCTTCCCAACATTTCATAAGCAATTTTTTTATTGACGGGCGTTTCTATTTCACCTTGATTCAAAACATAACGTAATTTAAAATTTAATTTTTTGTGAACACAATTTTCCTCTAAAGTAAGAATAATTTGTATCGATGCGGCTAAGTTTTTTATTATGCCTTGAAATTCATCACCTAAAGTAATAGTCAAGGGTGATAATATATCCGTTTTATAGATTTCATTTACCTCTTCTATTAGATTTTTGAAATCTTCCATTAGTGGTTTTTGCTCCTTTTTTCCACTATTAATAATATCCGCCATTAGGATAAAGTGTTTCATAAAAAATGAAATTATATATTTTATTTCAAAAATAGTGAAATAATTCACATAATTTCATTTTTAGTGAAATTAAAAGTAGGATTTAACGAAAGATAAAATCAATTTATAAAATTATACGAGAATTTAACAAGACTAATTAATACGTGTCGTCATTCAAATCTGATTCTTTTTCATCAGCTTTTTTGAAATCATTATTTAAAAAAGTGGTGTACTTTTTTTTATCTTTTTGATTTTTTCTAATAAGAAATACAATCAAAATAAGCACACAAATGATTATAATGCTGATTATTACCCAATTAATTTCCATTATTTCTGGTTTAAGAATAGGTATTAAATATACTGTAAATAGTTGAATTATAGATTATCAGTGTTTTAAATTTGTATTATTAAATTTAACAATCCGCCAAATTTACGGCAATGGCTAATCCTCCCTCGGAAGTTTCTTTGTACTTGTTATTCATGTCTTTGGCAGTTTGCCACATTGTGTCTACCACTTTGTCCAAAGGTACTTTTGCGTTTTTTGGGTCGGTTTCCAAGGCTAGTTCAGCAGCATTAATTGCTTTTATGGCACCCATTGTATTTCTTTCGATACACGGAATCTGAACCAAACCGCCAATAGGATCACAAGTCAATCCCAAATGATGTTCCATGGCTATTTCAGCAGCCATTAAAACCTGTTCGGGAGTTCCGCCCATCAATTCGCATAAAGCGGCTGCGGCCATCGAGGAAGAAACACCAATTTCGGCCTGACAACCACCCATTGCTGCGGATATTGTAGAACCTTTCTTGAAAATACTGCCTATTTCTCCGGCAACCATCAGGAATTGTTTGATTTCTTTTTCTCCGGCATTGTGGTTTTCAATCACTAAATAATACATCAAAACAGCTGGGATAACGCCTGCACTTCCATTCGTTGGAGCAGTAACCACACGCCCTAAAGCAGCGTTTACTTCATTTACCGCAAGGGCAAAACAAGAAACCCATTTCAGGATTTGGCGAAATTTTACTTCTGTTTTTCTGATTTCTTCGAGCCAGCTTTGTGGCGAATCATAATTGGCTAAACCGATGAGGTTTTGGTGCATATCAAAAGCACGGCGACGCACATTTAATCCTCCAGGAAGAATCCCTTCAGAATGGCAACCAATGTACATGCATTCGAGCATCGTTTTCCAAATACGCATCAATTCATGATCGATAACAGCTTCGGTACGCATCGATTTTTCATTTTCATAAACGATTTCCGATATGGATTTGTTTTCTTTTTTGCAATAATCCAATAGTTCGGATGCTTTGTCAATAGGATACGGAAAAGCACATTTTATCTGGATTTTCTTTTTGGCGTTGATGCGTTCTTCTTTGACCACAAATCCGCCACCAATAGAATAAAAGCTAGAAACGTATTCGCTATCATCCGTCATATAAGCCGTAAAAGTCATTCCATTGGCATGAAAAGGAAGGAAGTTTTTATTGAAAACGATGTCTTGGAGAAAATAAAAAGGAATTGGTTTTTCGTTTCCTAAATTGATTTCGTTTTTGGATTCAATGGATTTAATGATTGCATCAATATTTTCCACTGGAATGTATTCCGGATCTTGCCCTCTTAAACCCAGCATTACGGCTAAATCCGTGGCGTGTCCTTTTCCGGTTAACGAAAGGGAGCCGTATAAATCTATTTTTACCCGGTTTACAGTATGAAGTAAATTTTCGTTTCTCAATTCACTAAGAAAGCGTTCGGCAGCTCTCCAAGGTCCAAGTGTGTGCGAACTCGAAGGTCCAACACCAATTTTTAGCATGTCAAAAACTGAGATACATTCTTCCATCTGTAGTGTGAATTTTGTTGTCTGCAAATATAATAGAATGTAGCAATGATACTAATCTAAAATAGAATAATATTGTTTATTTAATAATGAATATTGCCGTATTGTTATTATTCTTCAAGAAAAAATGAATTAATAAAAACTTGAGGATTAGTAAAATCAATATTTCACTAATCCGAAATTTAGCTTGTGCAATACTTGTTAAATGGCTATTTTTGAAGCATAACTAACCCAAAAAAATATGAAAAAGACCGTTTTTTCTTTTTATCTAATGCTAACTTTGGTGCTAAGTGTTCATTCGCAAGTGCAAAGTCCTTCTCAATTTTTACCCAATTACGGAAAACAAATTACCTATTATCATCAGGCTGAAAATTATTTCAAGCATCTTACGGAAAAGTCTACTTTTATCAAACATCAGAAATATGGTGTAACACCGGAACAAAGGGATTTGAATGTGTATTTTATTTCCAGTCCGGAGAATTTGGCTAATTTGGAACAAATTCGAAATAACAATTTAGCCGCCATTGGTTTATCCGAGAATAAATCTCAAATGATTGGCGATAAGTTAATTGTATGGTTGAGTTTTAATGTTCACGGTAATGAATTTGCAGGAACCGAAAGCGCTATGACAGTGGCTTACGAATTAGTAAATCCTTCGAATGCAGAAACTAAAAAGTGGCTAGAGAATACGATTGTAATCCTTGATCCATGCATTAATCCTGATGGATATTCCAGATACGGAAATTGGTTAAGAGAGATTTCAGGCAAAAAAACGCATCCGGAACTGTCAGACAGAGAGCACATGGAAGTTTGGCCAGGTGGTAGATACAACCATTATATTTTTGATTTAAATAGAGACTGGGCTTGGCAAACACAACCGGAAACCCAACAGCGTATTGCATTATACAACCAATGGATGCCTCAAGTTCATACTGATGTGCACGAAATGGGATATAATTCTCCGTATTTCTTTCCTCCATCAGCAGAACCTTTGCACGAATACATTGAAAAGTACCAAAAAGATTTTCATTACACTTTGGGAAAAAATATTTCTAAGAAATTCGATGCACAAAACTGGATGTACAATACCGGGGAACGTTTTGATTTGTTTTATCCAAGTTATGGCGATACATATCCTACTTACAACGGAGCAGTCGGAATGACATTGGAGCAAGGAGGAATAGGAGCAGGGAGAGAAGTTGTGATGAGCAACGGAATCAATTTGACTATAAAAGACCGATTGACGCATCACGCAACGGCTGTTTTAACGGTTGTGGAATCGGCGGCATCACAAGCGGATGTTTTGTTGAAAGGATTCAGAGGTTTTATGAATAATTCTCGAAAAACAGTTAAGGGAAATTATAAAATGTATGTGATGAAAAACAATCCGAAATTAATTCAAATGGCGGATTTATTGAAAAAAAATAATGTAGAATTCAGTTATGCCGATGCCAGTCAAAAAGCGTCTGGATTCAATTACAACACCAAGTCAGAGAAAGGTTTTACGATTGAACCGAATGATTTGATTGTAAAAGTAGACCAACAAAAAGCCGTTTTTGCGCAAGTTCTTTTTGAACCGAACCAAAAATTGAATGACAGTTTATCGTATGACATTACCTCTTGGGCATTGCCTTTGGCGTATGGAGTTGAAGGATATGCGGTGAAAAATAGTTTAGCCATTAAAACAAAAGCGTCAATTGAAGCGCTGGAAAAAACGATTCCTAAAAATGTATATGCGTTTCATATTCCGTGGAATAACAGAATCTCAGCTCAGGTTTTGTCTTTGTTGCACCAAAATAATATCAAGGTGCGATCAGCGATGAAAAAAGCTATTTTTGGTGATACAACTGTTGAGCCGGGAGGCTTACTGGTTACCAAAACTGACAATCCTAATGTAGCTGACTTTGAAAAAACGATTACTGATCTCGTGAAAATAAAAACAGATTTTAATTATATTTTAACTGGTTTTTCTTCGAATTCTAAAGATGTTGGTGGTGAAAATTTCAATTTATTAAAAGCTCCAAAAATTGTTTTATTGTCAGGCAAAGGAGTTGGTTCTACTGAATTTGGTTCTGTTTGGTATTATCTGGAAGAAACAGTGGGTTATCCTGTAAGTGTTGTGGATGCGGATAATTTTAAAAGAATAAAATTATACAATTACAACACATTGATATTGCCTGATGGCTATTATAATTTCTCTGAAGAACAACAGAAACAAATTGCAGAATGGGTTAAAAATGGTGGAAAAGTGATTGCCATGAATAGCGCCCTTAGTTTATTTGAAGGAAAAGAAGGATATGCTTTGAGTCCTTTTGCTACGGATGAAGACAAACTTAGCTCTGAAAAAGAAGACTCTGAAAATGAATTAAAAGAACGATTCTTAGATTTCCAAGATACTGAACGCAGGTATATTTCTAAATCAATTCCTGGTGCTATCATTGAGAATCTTTTGAATAAAACACATCCAATGTCTTTTGGTTTAGGAGATAAATATTTCAGCTTAAAAACGGATGACAGGCATTATTCATTATTGAAAAAAGCAACAAATGTTGTTTACGTACCTAAAGATTATAAGAGTTACGGTTTTGTTGGTAATGAAATCAAAAAGAAATTGAATAATACCGTAAGCTTTGCTGTCGATAAGAAAGAAAATGGCGAAGTAATTTATATGGTTGATAATCCATTGTTTAGAGGTTTCTGGGAAAACGGAAATTTATTGTTCAGCAATGCATTATTCTTGGTGGACTAAAATTTGAATATTTATCATACAAAAAGAGCACGATAATTATCGTGCTCTTTTTTTTATCCAGATTGTATAGTTTTAAAAAGGGTAGCCAATAGCCAAGTTGAAAATTAAATTTTCTTTTCGCCAAGCGCCACTTCCAAAGTTAATTTGATCTAAAACCCAACGATCGCCATCAGGCAAATATGGTTTCCGAATAGGGAAGGCGAGGTCAGTTCTAAGAATCAGAAACGAGAAATCGAAACGCAATCCGGCTCCGGCTCCAACAGCTATTTCGTTCAGGAATTTCTTTGAAAATTTGGCTCCGGGTTTATCAGGATTTTCATTTAACAACCAGATGTTTCCGGCATCTAAGAACAAAGCACCTTTCACCAATCCGTAAATTTTAGCACGGTATTCGGTATTAAATTCCAATTTTATATCACCGGATTGATCGGGTAAAAAAGTATTGGTGTTGGTTGATGAGCCATCAAAACTTCCAGGACCAATGGAACGTGCTCTAAAGGCTCGTAGACTATTGGTTCCACCAATGAAAAACTGTTTGATAAAAGGCATTTCACGGGAGTTTCCGTAAGCAAATCCAGCACCTGCAATAATTCGGCTGGCTATTTGAGAATCTGGGCCTAATTTATAGTAATGTCTAAAATCATTTTCTATTTTGACAAATTGACTAAACGGAACATCAAATAATTTAATGGTATCGCCTTTTCGAACATTTGCTCCCGAAACTAATCCTGCCACATTTCCTGCTAAGTCGATACTCCCTTTGTAGTAAAAGGTGTTTTTCTTTCTTTTTTGAAGTGTATTGGTGTAGGTATAGGAATAAGTTGGTCCAAAAATCAATTGCTTTTCAATTACTTTTCCCAAAGATTCATTTTTCAGAATTTGTTCTTGGTATAAAGCAGTAACGTTTTCCGGACTGGCGTATGTAATCTCAGTAACATTGAATAAATGTTCTTTTCGTTCGTTTTCTTTCCATAAATAACCAAACGAACCTTTGAAGGTTTGCAGGGAATATAATTTGGTTCTGTTTTGGAATTCATATCCTAACGTTGCTTTTGTTTTTGGAACAAAACCACTTGGAGAATTTAGTTTAAATGGTGCGACTAATCGTGGCCAAACTAAATTAGCCTCTGTTCCAATACGATACACATTAAATCCATTGTTTTGCCCGGAAACTTGTACTTCAACACCTCCAAAAGCAGAGATGGTAAGCAATTCAGCACCTCTAAACGTATTTCGATTGCTCCAGTTTAAATTGAGTTCCGTTCCGGTATAATTAGCGGAGTTTGTTTTGGCTAATAATTCCAGTCGGATTGATTTTTTCGGTAATGGCGTCAGATAATAATACGCATCCAGATAATTTCCTGTTGTGTCAGAAACTCTGAATTGATTTTTTACAAATTTAAAAGTCCCCAGATTTACTAATCGATTCAAGGATAAATTATGGTCGGTACGGTTGTATAAATCATTTTTTTTGAAATACAATGCTCTGTCAAAAATGCGGGGTTTGAATAAATTCTCCGGATCAATAATGGTTAAATCATTGTATTTTTTGATGGAATCCATATTGTTTTTTACACTGTCAGAACCAATGGAATAGTTTGGATAAACAATAATTTTATTGATTTTGTATGGTGTCTCTGCTCGTTTTGGAGCTTCGTCTTTTACTTTTACAATAAGATCCACCTGATGGTCTGCAACAGTTGTATCTACTTGAACTTTGAGATAATCAGGATTAAAATAGAAGAATCCTTTTTCTTTTAGTCTGGCATCAATGCGAATTCTTTCTTCTTTGATGACGTCAAGACTGTAACCTTCTTCTTTTTTTAACAAACTTCTTCGTCTGGTATTGCGAACTGCAGTCGAAATTATGGAAGAATCCGTAGGGAATTTTACTTCTTTAATTTTATATTGTTTTCCGGGTTTTACAATGTATTCTGCGGTTGCTTTTTTACCATGTCGGGTTGAATCTGCCGATGTTCTTGTATTGAAATAGCCACTGTTTTCGGCAAAGTTTTGCAAAACACTTTTGTTGTATTCTAAATCTACTTGGCTGTATAGAACAGGAGCTTCGCCCACTTTGGTTCTCAGCCAGTAGCGCCATCCTTTTTCTTTCTTTGGTGTCCCAGCCAAATTGTAGATGTACAGTTTAGGTCTTAATCCCAAAATTGAGGAATTAGGCTTTGGTCTAACTACTTCTTTTAATGCCGTTTTTAATGCTTTTTTTTCTTTCTTAGAGGTTTCTTTTCCTTCCACAGTGACTTTTGCACCCGTATACAATAGTTCTCCTTCGGGCAAAAATCTAGTATTGCTGCAGGATGAAGCGAACAATACTAAAAAAAGAAAATATATTAAATGGCTCTTGTTCATATATTATTTGTTGTTATTATTGTTCCGTTAGGAACTAAATATTGGTAGTAAACGATATCAATTATTTCTATGTCCCGTAGGGACTATACTAATTCTAAATCAATTCTTTAAAAACAAATTTTTCATCATAATCAACTTCAAATTTTTTAAGAAAATCTAAATATTCTTCTTTGAAAGTTAACTTTTTGTGATGTAATTCTTGATTATCAATGTAATTTATTACTTTATTTATTTGTGATTTGCTATGAGAAAAAGCGCCATAGCCTTCCTGCCATTCAAAATGTCCTTTTACTAATTTATTTTCATTAATCCACTTTGAAGAACTTTGCTTCACATCTTTCATTAAATCTGAAATAGATTGTGAAGGTCTAAGTCCAATCAAAATATGAATATGATCTGAGGTTCCATTAATAGCCAATAACTTATGATTGTTGTTATGAATAGTTCCTGTGATATATTTATAAAGAGTGTCTTTCCATTGAGGACTTATAATACCATCTCTAAATTTTACTGCAAAGACAAAATGAATATGTATTTGTGTATAAGTATTTGCCATAATGGTATAGTCCCTACGGGACATTTTTGTTTAAAATTTATATTTTTCCTACCAATATTTAGTACCTAAAGGCACATTTTAAAATTATTTTATTTAATTTTTTTTCTGTTTTTGCTTTGCTTTTTTTGCCTCACTTTTGCGAAATAATTCACTGAATTTATTGTAATCCATAGTGATGATAAAAGCAATTCCGGTCTCCACAACTTCCCCTTGAAGCGCCACTTGGTATTTATTAATTCGGTACGCTCGTATTTTATATCTACCGTCTTTTGAAAGTTGATAATCAATCGATACATCGCCTGCAATATTATTCGCGTTTTGATTTACTTGTTGCGGACCTTCAATTCCAAAACTGCTTCCTACCGTAACTTTCAATCGGTCATTCAATAATTTCTTGGAAATTCCTACGCTCAAATCGGTTTTATTTTCTCGTTGACCCGTTGTATAATCATCGGAAGTATTTAAATCGAAATTAAGTTCTAGGCCTTCAATCAAATCGCCCGCCAAATTATTAAGTTGTTGCGACAAAATTTTACTGGCACTTTCTCTTGCTAGTGACGAAACGCTCGTGCCTCCAGTTTCACTGGCAAAAGGGTTTTCTCCAATAAAACGATTCAGCAGCAGTAAGGCAAAAACCTGTTTGTTTAATTCATCCGGTTGCTGACGCAGTTGCGTCAATTTAGCTTGTGTCGCATTGATAATTTCTGTTGAAACGCTATTGTTTCCATCAGGTAGAATGATGTCAAAAGAAATGTTTGGTTTCATCAATTCACCATTCATTTTCAATTCGGTTTCAAAAGGAATTTTTTGTTTGTAGGTGTTTCTCACTTCGGCGGTGACATCTCCTAATTGATCATTTATCAAATCAATTGGAGCAGCTTCAGTTTTATAAACCGCAGTGATATTGATGTCAGCCGTTGTAGGTTCACCAGTCCACAGGATATAACTTCCTTTTTTAATGTCGAATTTTCTTTTTATGGCATTAAAATTCATTTCATAACTACCTTCAGATAATTCATATCTTCCTGTCAAAGTCGTTTTTCCGGATGGATCAATTCCGCCGTTTAATTGCGCTTCTCCTTTTAATTTTAGGTAATCTCCGTTTGCTTTATCAATAACCAACGACAATTCAGCATCTTTATCAATTTCAATATTTACCGAAGCATTGATTCCTTTGATGTCCATTTCACTATTCAACTCGTCCATGACAATGGTCTCAACTAATTTTGGATTGTCTTGGTCAATGAATTCTATAATTCCTTCTCTGTCGGCAATTGACGGATCTGATTGTGGTAAAACAATAGTGAATTTAGTGTCTTTATTAATTTTGATATTTCCTTCTACAATAGGATTGTCTAAATTTCCGGATAGTTGCAAATGATTGTCCAAGTACAATTCACCATAATACATATCATTGTCTTTTGCCTTAGAATTGACGGCTTTGAAATTATCAGCATCGATGGCTAGATCAAAACCAAAATTGCTGAAATTTTCACTGTCAATCTTTCCGTTGATGGCTAAATCATTGTTCTTTTCATCCTTGATTATAAAATTGTCGAAAAGAATAGCATTAGGTGTAAAAACAATTTTATCGTTTAAAGACTTGAATTTTGCATTAAGCTGCTTCACTTTGAAACCAATTTCATTGAACTGTAATTCGCCAACTACTTTGGGTTGGGTAGTATTTCCTATTATTTTAAAATTCCCTGTCAAGAATCCTGTGCTTTCAGTAATATTATCCAAAGTGAAACCCTGAATACTTTTTAAATTCACTTTATCAATATCAAGATTCATGTCAAAACTGCTGTCACTCGTTTTGTAATTTCCTTCTAAATTGACTTGATTTCCCTGACCTGTAATGGCAATTGTAGCATCGTATTGGTTAGCAATTGCATTATTTACTTTGATACTGATGTTTCCGATTGTATCTTTTTTGAAAGTAAAATTTTCAATGTTTATGTCTGAAGTAAAAAGAGGAGTAGTACTTATATTTTTGACCAATGCATTTCCATTGATTTTCCCGCTCATTTGCAAATCATCTTTCTCAACGATACTGGTAATGGTTTTTATGTCAAAATCTTTAAAATCAATTGCGATTGGGGCATTTGCTTGCTGCGACTGTGATTGTATCAGGATTTTGCTTCCATCTTTACTCAATTCGAAATTATCGGCATAGATTCCTTTTTTGCCAAAGCGAATTAAATTGTCTTGCGTTATTTTCCAAGATTCATAGTTCAGCAATAAATTATTTGGATCAAGATTGATGTCATTATTGCCGTTCGCAGCTTTTAATGTACCTGCAATTAAGTATCTTTCTTTATCTTTTGAATCTTTTAATTGCACCGTATAATCCACAATATTGTTTTGCACTTTACCTGAAATACTGGTGTGTGGCAATTGAATTTGTTTGTTTTGAATGTCATCCACAATAAAGCCGTAAACAAGCGAATTATCTTTGGTATCTACTTTAAGGACAGCATTTGTAATGGTGTTTTCGCCATAAATTAATTTTGGAATAGTACCATTCAAAACAATAGAGTCGTTGACAGAGTTGTATCTCCCTTGTACATTAATAGGTTCCAGACTTTTCAATTCAGGAATAAGTTTTAATAGAATTGGACTGTCTTTTACGCCAATTTTAAAAACAAATTCTTGTTTTTCAACAGCTGTTTTTCTGGAACTGGGTTTGCTGTCATAATACTTTGCAATAGAATTTGATAAAGCATTCCCTATTTTTGACAACTTGTATTTTCCGTTGGCGTCCACATCCAAAAACGGTGATTTCAATACGAATGTATTTTTCTCTAAGGTAGATGTTGCCACTGCGCTAATGGAATCAATTACAAATTCTTCTTTGGCATTGACTATGGTAATGTTGTGCGCATGTACCGTTCCGTTGAGGTAATCAAGATTTACCGATTGAATATCAGCATCTACAACGCCTCTTATTTTCAATGGACCAGCGTGCAGATTCAGTTTTTCCAAATCAGCGATATCCACATTCAGTTTTAGTTTTCCGGTAGGATATTTGTCTTTAAAACTGCCGCTATTTACCAAATCAAAAGTTAGATTAGGATCTTTTGCGAAAGCAGTTGCATTGAAATTTCCGTTGCGAATATTTCCTTTTACGGCTACATTTTGGTACGTATATTTATTATAATACGCTTTTAGAACAGTTCCGTTTAAAGATGCAGTTGCTGTTTTTGGATCAAATCCTGTTCCTTTTATATTGGCTTTTAAAGTTACTTTTCCAATGGAGTCGTTTTTGATAAATTTCCCTAAATCAAAATTAGTAAGTTCGGTTTGGGCATCGTATTTCTCGTAATTTTTTCTGCTTTGATCGAATGCAGCTTTGATTTTTGCATTTCCAAAACTACTTACCATATTCATATTGGTATTGAAATTAGCAATGGTTCCCTTAAAAATTCCTTTGGCGCTGAATTTTGCCGGCAACTGAATCGAATTTGGAATGGTTCCTTTTGGCAAAAAGCCAACAAAATCTTTCGAACCGGATTGCAAGTCTTTAATATTCAAATCAAAATAGGCTTTGTTTACATCTGGTAAACCTATTATTCTGCCGCTTGCCGCAACTTTTGTAGTTCCAATGCCACTGATTTCTATACTTGGAAATTCAATGTTTTTTAGTTTTCCATTTACGGTTCCA
This sequence comes from Flavobacterium sp. XS2P24, assembly GCF_030010285.1. NCBI lineage: Bacteria > Pseudomonadati > Bacteroidota > Flavobacteriia > Flavobacteriales > Flavobacteriaceae > Flavobacterium > Flavobacterium sp. XS2P24. The sequence goes on along the minus strand of NZ_JASCRU010000011.1, from coordinate 57,032 downwards.
TTGATAAGCAATATCGCATTGGGATTGCTCATAAAAGGATTCGTATTATTCAAAGTTGGTGCAAAAAGCAAAATATCTTTAATCCCCAACTTGCTCTTTTTTAAATTGGCAATAAGACCTAATTCTCCCGGATTTTTAGCTAAAGATTCAATGGAAGGATAGCCAATTCTAATTTCATCTTTCAGTTCCGTTTGCGGAGTTTTTAAATATAATTTTTTAAAGAAAGCATTCTTTTTGCCATAGAAAAATTCCGCATTAAAGGATTGAATATTTAAACCGCTTTTGTCTTTAACAGTTAATGAATTGGCAAGTCCGGAAATATTTTCGGAATTGTAATTGAGTTCATCTACTTGTAAGTTTAGATTGGTAAGATTCAAATGGTTGTAATCAATTCCTTTTTGAACTGGAGTCTCATTATTACTGTCGTAACGGAAATTTACCCGTTTGAATTCCGTTTTCTTTATTTTGACGTCCCAATTGTTAGATTCGGTATTTGTAGCTTCGCTTTTAGGTTTGATTACATCTAATCTATCAAAAGCCAAAGCGCCTTCTACGCCAGTTAAATCAAGACTTTCTATAATTGCGAATTGATTGTTAAGGTCAATTTTGTCAATTTTAGCAAGTAGCTTTTTCAAATAAAAATTTGTGGATAACTTGGTTTCTTCGCTTTCATAATCAAAATCAATTTTTGCCAAATCAATTTCGCCTAACTTTAATTTTAAGATGGATTCCGATTCGTTTTTTATTGCAGCTGCTTTGGTCGCATTGGATATTTGAACCAAACCTTGCTTTAATTTAAATTGTAATCCATTGATTTTTGCTTTCGGAATTTCAAAGTTCATTTCGTTCAAATCGAAAGTTTTAATTCTCGTTTCAAAATGCTTTAGATTAGCGTAAAGATCATTTTTTGTGACGGCATCAGTATATTTAAACTTGATGCGGTCGAGCTTAATTTCTTCTACAGAAAACTGCATGGGTGGCGAATCACTCTTTTGTTTCTCTGGCGAAGCAAATGCTTTTATGATGTAATCAAAATTAAAAACAGCTTTAGAATCTCTATTTAAATGTGCCGAAATCCCTACTAATTCTAAGGAATTGATTTCGACTTTATTGTTTATCAATTGAAACAGACTGATATCGGCAGCTAACTTTTCTCCCGCAAAAAGAGTGTCTTTTTTTTGGTCTTCAAAATAAACGCCTTTAAGAATTACTTTTTTGGGGAATTCAACTTCAAGACTATCAACCCTTACTTTGGTTTTGATTTTTCCTTCCAGGTACGTTACTGCTTTATCTTTGGCATAATTCTGAACAGAAGGAATTTGAATAGCAACAAAAAGAATTAAGAACAACAGGATTATAATTCCTATTATCCAAAGGAAAATTTTTAAACTTTTCTTTACGTATGTTTTCAAATGAGGTGTATTTTTTGGTTAAAATTAACCAATTTAAATAAGAATTGCAATCTTGTCTGCAAATGGGATTACGTACAAAGATTAAAAAATGAAAACGAAATACATTATAAAATTCAAAAATAATGTTGCAAAATTACTACAATGCATCACAAGCTAATCAAGCGTTTTCTATGTTTTGTAGATGGGAATTTCATTAAAATTTTGAGCTTGTTTTTCATCTAATAAAATGTCTTTTACAGCCATTAGCATTGCCTTGTTTGAGGTAAAAAGTTCTCTGTTGAAGTTTATTACGGTTGTAATGTCAATATCTTCAATAGGTGCAAGTTGTGCCTCAGTATAAAACGTGTTGAGTGCTGAGGTGTAATTTTTTTGAATGGTGTCAAATTGAGTTTTCAGTTCTTCAAATCCCGACTTTTTATCCGTATTCAAAAATGTATTTAATTTCATGTAGAGTTCTTGAGTTTCTTTTTTATGATGCAGAAAAAATTGATATTTAATCTCTTTTGATGAGCTGCTGAGATTCGTAATGTTGCTTCCAATATCTTTTATACTTTTTACCGCATGCATGGAACTTCGCACTGCCGAAATTAATTGGTTCAATTCTGAATTTTCATCACTATTTAATTTGGCTCTTAATTTCAAATAGAAAGCCTGTAACTCGCCTTGCAACTGTTTTAGGAATTCATATTTTTCTTCAGTAGTTTTTGAATCAAAATTTCTTTTATCATTGATTTCCGTGTAATTAATTTCTTGGTCAAGTTCATGGGTTTGGATTTTAAATAATTCCAAATTGAAAAGCATCGAGTTATGAATGAAATATCGAGTCTCTCTTCGGAATAAATCCAAAGCAGTTTCTGGTTCTGCGATTGATGCGTGGTTTATAAATGCTGCTGTCGAACCATCGGTATTTTTGAAAAAACGTTCCAAAAATGAGGTGAATAAATCCAAAACAGGAAGAAATAATACAATAGCCAACAGATTTATTAAACTTGAAAAAGTAACCAACCCAATGAGTGGATCTTTGATTTTTATAATATCGGTTATCAGTAAAAGAATAGGTTTAAGCAATACAAAAGCAATGGCAGTAATGAAAATATTAAATAATAAATTACCCAATGCCACTCGTTTTTTGGAAGCATTTCCGCCAATAGCGCTCAACACTATTTTAATGATGGTGCCCGTTTCACTCCCCAGAACAATTGCGGCTGCCATGGGAAACCCTATTGCTCCTGCGTTGAGAGCACTCAATGTAAGCGCCATAGTTACAGAGCTAGATTGAACAACCAGCGTAATCAAAAAACCAATTATCAAAAAAATTACTAATGGCTTCGAGGCATATTGTGAAAAATCAAAATAGTGAACCTGCGTTTCCATAGCCGTTTTCATGAACGAAAGCCCGATAAACATTAAACCAAATCCCAGAAGAAAATAGGAAACATATTTTATGGTTTTACGATTTCCAAGGAGGATTAGGAGAAAACCTCCTAAACAAACTGCCGGATAAGCAATCACTTCTATATTAGTTTTAAAACCAAGTGTTGCCACTAGCCAACTGGCAAGTGTTGTTCCCAGATTTGCTCCCAAAATAATAGCCATTGCATTTTTCATGGTGAAAACTCCGGCACCCACAAATGCCAAAACCATCAATGAAACCATAGAACTGCTCTGTAGAATACCAGTTACTATTGTTCCACCTGCAACCGCACCAATATTGTTTTTTGTGATTCGCTGCAGAAACAGTTTGAAATTTCTCCCGGAAAGATTTTTTAAGGATTCCTCCACAAGATACATGGCGAAAAGGAACAGTCCCACGCCGGCGGAAAGTTTTAATATTATATTGAGGGTTTCCATAGTTAAAAATAGAACTAAAGATACTTAAAATTAATGATTTAATCTTTTCTTAATGAGGTATTTGTGCTTGTTTTGATTTAGGAAAAAAGTAAAAATTTTAGGTTTTAAATAAAAAAAACTACAACTTTTTAAGGGTTGTAGTTTAGGATTGAAATTATGATTTGTAAAACTAATAATCAGAATAATCAGTTGGGTATAAAAAAGTAATGTCTATATGGGAAATATTGTTTTTGTATTTTTCCATAGCTATTAATCCTTTCCATTCCGGCGAATCTACAAAGGCTTTCCAATGCGAATCTCTACTTTCCTGATCTGCAAAAGTGGTCATGTACATTAAGTTTGGCATTTTGGCTCCCGAAATAACTTCGCCATAAAAAACCGCATTAAAGGCAAGTCGGTCAAAGAGCTTTATTTCTCCGCCGGCATTAAACATATCGACTTTGTTTTTATAAATCGCTTCGGTTGCTGATTCGTAACTTCTCAATTCATACACCCTGTTTGCTCTTGGACTGTTCAAAACGGGAGTTGACAAAAATGGATGATCTGAAAAAGCTTTCAGTAAAATTGATTCAATACGCAAATATGGTGCTTGTTTATAGGAAGTATTTAAATAATCTGCTCCTGCAGCCAAATAGGTTTTGTCTTTAGCCAGTTTATCTTCTAATCCCAGAAATTGAGTCATGGATGAAAATGGAATCACTAACATCACTTTTTTTATCGTGTCGGTAGCGTTTGGTCTTGGTTTGAACACACCAATATTTTTTATTCCAAGTTTTTTTAAACCCGGAAGAAATGCTTCTTTCAAATACTTTTCGGTAGTTGCTAGTTGATCTTCCGTTTTGAAAATATAGGTTTTTATTTGGTAGAATTCTCTGGAAAGAACTTCTGGTTTTTCTATAGTTGTATAATCTGTAGTTGTTTTTTTAAAGCTGCTCATTGCTAAAGTAACAACTATTAGAAAAAGTAATTTGGTTAATTTCATTTTAGTTTTTTTTGATTAAAATTTGATTTTTTTTAGTAAAAATAGCGAATGGGAAAGATGTCTCAGCAGTTGCGGTAGCCAGTTACTTTGGGAATGTTACTTGTGTATTCATCAAAATAGAATGTAAGTTTGTTGCATTGGGTTTTATCCCTTTTAATGGAAATAATTTCATTTTTTTCTTACGGATATAATATTCGCTAAATGTATCATTCCTTTTCACAAATACAATGCGTTATCAATAATACATTTTTAGGTTTAATTGAACGAGCTTCTAAATTCTAAAGGCGAAACATTGGTTTTACTTTTGAATAATTTACTAAAAGACTGTGGGTATTCAAAACCCAATTGGTAGGCTATTTCACTAACGGATAAAGAAGTTGTGGTCAAAATTTCTTTGGCTTTTTCAATTAACTTATCGTGAATGTGCTGCTGCGTACTTTGTCCGGTGAGTGATCGTAGCATATCACTTAAATAATTTGGCGAGACATTCAATTGCTCTGAAATGTATAGAACAGTTGGAAGGCCAAATTCCTGAAATTTTGTACTATTAAAATAATCCAAAAGCAATTTTTCTAAATTACTCAACAAATCATTACTGGCATTTTTACGAGTAATAAACTGTCTGTTATAAAATCGGTTGGAATAATTGAGCAATAATTCAATGTGTGAGAGTATAACATCCTGACTAAAACCGTCTATTACAGAACAATATTCGGCATTAATATTTTGCATAATGTTTGTAATCATTGCTTCTTCTTTATCCGAAAGATGTAACGCTTCATTTACAGCATAGGAGAAAAAGCCATAGTCTTTGATGCTTTTTGCCAAAGCATAATTTTGGATAAAATCTGGGTGAACGACTAACCATATTCCTGAAAGCGCTATATCCTCATCAACAACAGTCGAGATTACCTGACCCGGCGAAAAAAAAGTCATTATACCTTCGTCAAAATCATAATAGTTTTGTCCATATTTCAATTTACCTTTAAAATCCTTTTTGGTGCAAATGGAATAAAAATTATAAACGAAACTTTTTATGCTTTCATCAAAATTACATTTTATTTCATTCAGATTAATGACACTAACCAATGGATGTTTTGGTTTAGGTAATTCCAATAAACGATGCAACTCAGAAATGGAATTGATGATATACGGAGAATGGGTCTTTTTTTTCATGATGCGAATTATAAATTCAGTAAGAAAAGCGAATTGTAAAGATAGCTTTTCCTACTGAATAATGTTGTTTTATTGATCGATGGCTACCATATTGACAACATCATAACGAGCACCTGTGATAGTTCCTAAAGGGATGATGGTTTCTAAACGGTTTAGGTCTTTAATGCTTAATTTAATCTCTGCAGCAGCATTATTTTCTTCGATATATTTCACTCTTTTTGTACCCGGAATTGGTAAAATACCTTTTGAAACAATCCAGGCAATGGCTAATTGTGAAGGTGTTATTTCTTTTTCGGTAGCCAATTTTTTTATTTCATCAACCAAGGCAATGTTTTTGTAAAATTGTTCGCCTTGAAAACGGGGTAAACTTTTTCTAAAATCAGTATCAGGAAAATCATCAGGGCTTTTGATATCGCCAGAAATGAATCCTCGACCTAATGGAGAATAAGCCACAAATCCGATTCCAAGATCTTGAAGTGTTTTTAAAATTCCTGTTTCTTCTACGCCACCTTCAAACAAAGAATATTCTGTTTGCACCGCAGTCAAAGGGTGAATAGTATGGGCTTTTTTTATGGTCTGCGATGAAACTTCTGAAAGTCCGATGTAACCAATTTTTCCTTCTTTTACCAATTCAGCCATAGCCGCAACAGTTTCTTCAATAGGCGTGTTTGGGTCTAAACGATGGAGGTAATACAAGTCAATATAATCAGTTCCCAAGTTTTTAAGCGAACGCTCCACTGCTTTTTTTACATAATCCTTTGTACCGTTGAATTGCCAAGTCAGTTGTTCCTTGTCATCAATTTCATAACCAAATTTTGTGGCAATGGTATATTGATTTCTGTTTCCTTTAATGGCTTTGGCGACAAGCCTTTCATTTAGTAAAGGGCCGTATAAATCTGCAGTGTCCAGGAAGTTGTATCCTAGTTCTAATGAACGGTGGATAGTAGCGATAGATTCGGTTTCATCTGCTTTTCCATAAACATCCATTCCTGCAATTTGGGTCATTCCCATACAACCCAATCCTACTTTTGGAACAAAAAGTCCTTGACTTCCCAGTTCGATTTTTTTATTAGTATTCATACTTTTTTATTTAATTGTGAATTTAAATTAACAATGCAAATGTCAGTATGATACTAAAATTAAAAGTAACCCAATCTCCTAAAATTGTATCCAAAATGAGGAAATTGGGTTTGTCTATTTAAATTCCTTTAAAGGTTTACAAAATCGTTGCTTTTAGGAAAAATACTCAGGGCTTCAATGGCAATTTCGGGAGTAGGAGAGGCTAGTTTTCTCAGTTTAAGATCCATCCAAGCGCCATCGACAGTAATGGTTGCACATAGTTTATTTTCTTCATTGATGAACTCATGTACAATCGACCAGCGGGATGCATCTGCATTTACTTTTGAAGTTTTGGTGTGCATGGAAATTTTATCCGAGAGTTTTATTTCTTTTCTAAACACACATTCTTCCCTAAAAAGGATAGGGCCAAAGCCTTGCGCTTGCATCACCTTCATCGTTAATCCAAGGCTTTCCAGAATTTCGATACGGTGTTGTGCGCCAAAATCATAATAGGCGCTGTGTCGAACATGAAAATTAGGGTCAAGATCAGACCAACGGAAGGATAATTCTTTGCTAAATGAAGTCATTGTTGTTTTATTTTTAAAATTAATTTAGGGGCGCTTTCAGGATTATTTTTAATGAAAGCAGGTAGGTTTTAGAAAATCGAAAATACAAATAAAAACGGAATTTGATTACGGTAAACATTGCTTTTTAAGGCTTTTTTATGATAATCACACAAAATTAGACAGTGTTTTTTTTAGTTATTCTACTCCAAAAAACATTGTGGCGTGTCTTTTGTATATCAAAAAAGGATTGTCTAATTCCGGATAACAGAAATAACCATGTGTATGAAAAAAATAATTGTATTGTTGTTGCTAACGAGTGGTCTGTATGCTCAAGAACAAGTGTTTAACGTGCAGCGGTATTGCATAGATGAGCAGCCTTTTAAGCAAGGCGAATGTAATATTACAGGAAATGAATACTCTTTTGTGTTCTTAGACACTCAAAAGCGTGATGTGGTTTTCTTCCTCACGGCTACGAAAATGAAATATAAAATTGTAGACTCCGGTATTTTTTCTCAGGATAGGAATTACACGTTTTATACTTTAGAAAATGAAAATGAACAAGTAGAAATGAGAGTAAACCAGCAGCATACAAAAATTGAGTTCCTGTATCCTAATAATCACATTTATTTGACGGTAGGGAAATCAACTAAGGCAGTAAATTAAAAAGGAATTCACAAGCAGGATTTTATTATCCGCACGGTCATGCTCAAAATGAAACAGGATCCGTGCGGTTTTTTATAAGTTTTATAATTTAAGACTTTGAAATTTCTTCCAATACTTTTTTCCCGTTTTCATTGTTTGGATCCAGTTCTACGGATTTTTTATAATTTAGAATAGCAAGCTTTTTATCTCCGTTTTTCAAATAAGCCTCTCCCAAACTGTCATAAGCATTTCCTGATTGCGGAAACGCTTCTACATTTAGTTTGAAAACTTCTATTGCTTCTTTTACTTTTCCAGTTTGTAATAATTGATATCCTGCGCTATTCATTTCATTTTCATTGATAGCATAGCTGTTTGAATTTTTATTTTCTTTAAAATAAGTTAATCCAGATGCGATTCCTTTTTCCAGAATAACATCTACGAAAGCAGTAGCCAATGATTTTTTAGGCAAACTGTACGGTTTATTATAAAGGATATTTCTAATCGCTTTATTCATCTCGTTTAAGTTGGTACCGCCCGTATTATTTAATAAAACCACCAGATTTTTGTCAGCTGGAATTTGAGAAAATAAAGTGTTAAATCCATTTATTCCACCACCATGTTCAATAACTGTTATGCCTTCATTTTTTTCTCCATTGAAAGCCTTGTTGATGAACCATCCGTAACCATAATGTCCCGGTCCTGCTGGGATATAGGAATTAAATAACAGCTCTTTATTTTTTGCCGAAAGTAACTGTTCGGTGTAAAGTGCTTGATCCCATAAATACAAATCATCTACAGTAGAGTACAAAGAGCCGGCTGCGTAGGGGATTGATAAATCAAGGTAACTGGCATTGATGAAGTTTTTACCGTTTTTCTCATAACCGGAAGCTCTGTTTTTTAGAATCGTTTCATGGTGATCGAATCCTGTATTATTCATTTTTAGTGGCGTAAGAATATTGTCTTGTAAACTCTGCTCATAGGTTTTGCCGGAAACTTTCTCTATAATGTATCCCAATAAAAAATAACCGGAATTGCTGTACGCAAATTTTTCACCTGGTGTAAACTCCAGTGGTAGGTCAGCGAATTTTTTCACAAAAGCTTCTGGACTATACGGATTGATGCTTAAATCTTTCACGAAATTAGGAAACGAAGTATAATTAGGAATTCCAGAGGTGTGCGTCAGTAAATGATGAATGGTAATTTTATCACCTGATGCTTTAGGATAATCAGGAAGATAGGTTGAGATAGGAGCATCCAACTTTAATTTTCCCTGCTCAACTAATTGAACAATTAATACAGCGGTAAACTGTTTGGTAACAGAACCCAAGCGGTGTTTGGTATCCGGTTGATTTGGAATATTCCATTCCATGTTTGCCATTCCAAATCCTTTTTTATAAATAACTTTTCCTGAATCAGCGACAAGAATGGAGCCGTTAAATTGCCCGTATTCTGAATATAGATTCATCAATTTATCGATCTGTTCTGTTTTGGTTTGCCCAATGGAAACCGTCAATGTAGTGAGTTGAATGAATAGACCAATTAAGATTGTCTTTACTGCAAAATGTTTTGAACCTTGTTTCATAATGATTGTTGATTTTAGTGATTGATGTTTTTTTTGTTCATTTTTATGTGTTGTTGCAAATTTTGTTTATCCGTTACAAGCTAGTGTTTATATTCCGAATAATTAATAAATGTTTTTCCATCGTAAAGGTAGAGACCTGTTTCTCTCGTACCTACCCAAAGATTTCCAGTTTTATCTTCCAAAATTGCCCAAATCCCCTGATTGATTAGTCCATTTTTTGTTGTAAAACAAGTGAAAGAATTTCCATCGTAACGGCAAATGCCACCACCGCCACCAAACCAAATATTGCCGTTTTTGTCTTCTATAATTCGCATAACCGAATCACTTAGCAAGCCATCATTTTTTGTAAAACTTGTAAATGATTTTCCATCATAACGGTAAGCTCCACTCCAATTGCTGAACCAAATATTTCCATTCTTGTCTTGCAATGCGGGCCAAGCCCAATTGTCACCATTTGGTTTAAGATTGGTTATAGATTTACCATCGTAACGAAACACACCCTTATTACCTCGTCCACCAAACCAAATGTTACCAGCTTTATCTTCTAAAATATATTCCACGTTATTGTTACTGCTCATATAGCCAACTCCACCCTCATTAATTATAAACGGAGTAAAGGATTTGCCATCGTAGATGTAAACACCATCAATTGTTGCGAACCATAGTTTTCCGCTTTTGTCCTGCATGATACTGAATACCTCCTGCGTTTTTTTAAACTTGTTGGGAGGTAGGTTTTTTCGTAAAGGAATCTGGATTTTAGCAAATGTTTTACCATCGTAAAGACAAACTCCCGCTGGAGTACCTATCCAAATTTTACCATCCTTATCTTCCAAAAGGGCATTAATATTATTACTGTTTAGACCATCAGAGACTAAAAATTGAGTGAAGGATTTTCCGTCATATTTATAAAGACCATTTTCTGTGGTGCCAAACCAAAGGTTACCGGCTTTGTCCTGCAGCGCAGATTGTACATTGCCATATTTAGGCGAGCCTATGGTTTTTATAAGTTTAGGATGTGCAACAGCTAGTATGTTTGATTCACTTCCCTTTTCTTTTGGTACGTCTTTTTTAGCGGGCCTGTTGCAGGAAGTGCCAAAAAGTAATAGTATCAGAAAAGTAAAAACTCGGGCTTGTGAGAAATATTTTTTCATTGTTCAAATTGGCATTAAGATTTTTATCTACTTGTTGGTTTGGGTGTCGATGTGTAATGGTTGCTAAACTGCTGTTATGCCTTCGTGCTTTTATTTTTTTATCATTTTTTTATAATGTGCTTCATAACCTGCAATCTTGAAAAGTTGAGAAAAAGCATCTTTAAAGTCTTGATAATTAAATTCTTTATAGTCAAAAATATTTTGTCCTAATGAATGTGATTCTCTGTTTATGTATCTGTAAAATGCCTGAAACCTATTATTGTTCAAAGGTTCTTGAAGGAAAAAGTTATTTAAGTCTTTCTTTTCGACAAAATTAAAGAAATATTCAATTATGTTTCTCATGCAGTTAGCTATCAATGCTGGATGTTGCGATTCATCTTTTATTATAAACCAATATGCTTGATAATCATTTTGAATCTCTTCGTAACTCATTGAAGAAAAGGAACTGCCATTTTCGTTTTTTGAAAGACGAAAAAGATTTTGTGTTTCTTTTCTTTCATCATGTTTTGTTTCGGTAATCTCATAAAAAAAATACAAACTGTGTGTTAAGATGAAAACCTGTTCATATTTATATTTCCACTCTACAATTTTCTCTCCCGTTTCTTTATCTTTTTTATTTTCCTTTTTTCCGAAAAATTCATTTTTGATAAGTCTTCCAATATTAAAAACGTAAATGTGAGATAAACTTGAAATTGGGTCGTCAATTACGATGATTTTCTTTTTCCCAGTTTCTGTTGCTTCTTTCTTTTCTCTACATAACTCTATAAAGTAAAGGAAGCTAATAATCATTTTTTCTCCTTCACTTAATGAACGAAAAACTTTGTCTTCATTTTCTCCACGTACTATTTTATAGTGGTTTTCAGAATGTTTTTTGATTTCAAAATCTGTAATACCTAAATCAATCAAACCACTTTTTATATTAGCAACAGCTTCTTCGATATTTATAGTTTGTTTTTGCTGTTCAGCAATAATTGCGTTTTGAGCAATAATTTTTGTTGAAATTTCTTTTAACGAAACTACTAAAGAATCTGTTTTACTTTTTGAGGTCAATTTTTCTGTAGCAATAGAACTAATTTTATGGTCATAATCCCAACGCATTATTTCCCAAAAAGTTTTTTTAATAGTTTTTTTTACTGTTTCTTTTTGGTCAATATTATTATTGTGTTCAGCAATAAGCAAGTTGATTTTTGTAATAATATCGTTTAGTTCCTGCAATGATTCAGAGGAATTATTAAGAGTAATAGAAACGCTTGGCGTTTTTATTTTATCTTCAATAAGTTTTTTATTGTCTTCAACAACTTTTAAAAACGCATTGTATTTAATTTCAAAGTCCTTTTTGTAATTTTCAAACTTGGGATTTGCTTCAAAATTTGATTTACTTGGGATTTCTTGAATAGATTTTGAATATTCCTCTAAAAAAGATTTCAATGAATTTACGTCTGTTTCGTATGCTACATCAAAATAATTTTTTATGCTTTCAATTAGTTCATTTGAAATAGTTCTTTGTTGGCAAAAAGGGCAGATTGTATTTTCTTGAGTTTGTATTTCTGGTAAAAAAAGTAAACCTGTTTTTACCCAATCTGAATTACCAAGTACTTTGATTAATCGTGAAACAGAACTATTTTCATTACCTACAATTTGGTCGTTAAACAAACTTTCGTTTTCTACCCCTTGTGATGAAAAAGTAATTTGTGATAAAATAGCAAATTTTTGAGCGTTGTCGCCTGAAATTGATTGTAAATCACTTTTTAAATCGTCTATATTTTTTGTGGGTTTTACAGTTGGTTTGCTTAAACCAATAATTTGATTGAATAAACTATCTTTTGAACCTTTGTATCCTTCTAAACAAAATTCGAGAACTCTGTCGCCTCCACTATAATCTGTCTTAATTTTCCAAACAGAATCTTTTGCAGTATTTTCTTTTTGGTTAATTGACGACTTTTCAGTTTCAAGTTCTTTACTTTTTGCTTCTTCTTCAATTTTTAGCGTTGAAATTTCCTTTAATGCATTGGTAATGTTCGTTTCTGCAACTTTATTTTCTTTTGAAAGTGTAAAAATTCCTTTTAGATTTTCAGGTTCAAAAAAATTTTCTAAAATAAATTTTTGATTGTAAACAAGTATTTCGTGGCTTTCGTCTAATCCTTCAATTGAACAATTTTTATATTTTTCGTCAGAGCTTTGATGTAAATAATTTGATAAGGTGCTTTTCCCTGTACCGTTTAAACCATAAATAAGATTTACATTTTTATCGGTTTCCAAAGCTGTAGAACTTTTGTAACTGGCTACATTATTTAGGTTTAATTTTGTAATCATTTCAAATTTGTATTTCGTTTAGCGGTGTCGTTTTTTAGCATGAGGCATAACTTGCATATAATAGCTACAAACTAGCTCATATCCATCCAAAATCAGGTTACTTTGCGCTACAAATAGTATTCTATATGTTCTGCTAATGTAGTTTATTTATTACGAATTATTGGTGTTGAAATTGGTAAAGTAATCGAATGAAAACAAATGAACTTAGGAATCAGATTTCCTAGCCCAGATAGTAGCGGCATCTTTTCTTCAGTTTTCCATAGCCTACTGTTTTACCCGTTTTTATTGCTTTTCAAAGTACTTGACTTTTCCAAATTTCAAAGTCGAAAAATATAAACAATTTTGTTTATATTTGTACTATGAAAACGATTGACATCATAAAAGGAATTCATCCCGGTAAAATTGTGGAGCGGGAATTGAAGAAAAGGAGCATCAACCAAAGGCAATTTGCGCTTTCTGTTGGTGAACATCCTCAAACTTTGGGTGCTATAATAAAGGGTAATAGGAGGATGAATGTTGATTTGTCTCTTAAAATGGAGGAAAAACTAGAATTAGAAGAAGGTTTCCTGATGACGCTTCAAGTTTTTTATGACATAAAGGAAGCAAAGAAAGATAGTACTTATAAACCGGATCTTTCAAAATTAAGAAAAGTTACCTTTTGGGATACTACTTTTGATAAGATTGATTGGAAACAAAATAGGGTGGCAGTCATTAAACGTGTTTTTTCTAGAGGAATAGAAATGGAGCAGGAGGAAATTATTCGTTTTTATGGAAAAGAAGTGGTTGATAAGGTTAAATTATTAAAACACCAGTTATAATATAGAATGGAAAAGCTTCATTGGAATACGGTTTCGCCTTTGCTCAAAGAGATTCTTATCGATTTGATGGATGAGCCTTTATTTTTTCCTTTCAGATTGGTTGGAGGAACTGCTTTAAGTTTACAAATTGGTCATAGAATGTCGATTGATATTGATTTGTTTACAGCGGCTGAATATGGTTCCATTGATTTTAAGGAAATTAGAAGTTTTCTGGAGAATAAATATCCCTTTTGTCTTTCCAGGAATCTTGATAATGTTGCGTTTGGGACTTATTTTGAGATAGGATATTCTGAAAGCGAGTTAGTTAAAGTAGATTTGTATTATACGGATGATTTTATTTTCGAAGAAATTAATAAGGATTCTATTCGTATGGCTTCTGAAAATGAAATTATTGCAATGAAATTAGATGTTGTTCTGAGAGGCGGTAGAAAAAAAGATTTTTGGGATTTACATTATTATCTTGATAAAGTACCTATTGATGAAATGATTTCGTTTTATGAACAGCGTTATCCTTATACTGATTGTTCGACTATTAAAAGCCAATTTGTAAATTTTGAATCAGCTGATTTGGATTTTGACCCATTGTGTTTACGGGTTAAATCTTGGGAGCTTATTAAATTGGATTTTTTTGAAAGTATAAATAGGAATTCCTAATTCCAAAAAGGGTATTAAAACCTAAATGCCTAGCCCTGATAGTAGCGGCATCCTTTATGTTCTTTCTTTAAGAACATAAAGATACAGCGGAGAGCGGGAGAGAGCTCCAGATTCCGACTTCCGCCAGAATGACAAACCCTCTGAAATGTCATCTTGTCAGATTTTTTTACGCCAATTTTAACATAAACTGACAATTTAATAGTTGGTTTTGTATTGGCACAAAGATTGACTTATCGACTTCGAGTCATTAAAACAAGTATACAATAAAATTAAATATATTAAAAATGGGTAAAATAATCGGAATTGATTTAGGTACGACCAACTCTTGTGTTTCTGTAATGGAAGGTAATGAAGCAGTTGTTATTCCTAATGCAGAAGGAAAAAGAACAACACCATCTATCATCGCTTTTGTTGAAGGTGGAGAAATTAAAGTAGGAGATCCTGCTAAAAGACAAGCGGTAACTAATCCAACTAAGACTATTGCTTCTATCAAACGTTTTATGGGTCACTCTTTTTCAGAAATTACAGCTGAAGCAAAAAGAGTTTCTTATTCAGTAGTAAAAGGGGACAACAATACGCCACGTGTGGATATTGATGGTCGTTTATACACTGCTCAAGAATTGTCAGCTATGACACTTCAAAAAATGAAAAAAACAGCTGAAGACTATTTAGGTCAAACTGTTACTGAAGCAGTTATCACTGTTCCAGCTTACTTTAATGATGCACAACGTCAAGCTACGAAAGAAGCGGGTGAAATTGCAGGTCTTAAAGTAATGCGTATTATCAACGAACCAACTGCAGCTGCACTTGCTTATGGTTTAGATAAAAAAGGTAAAGATCAAAAAATTGCTGTTTACGATTTAGGTGGAGGTACATTTGATATTTCTGTTCTTGAATTAGGAGACGGAGTTTTCGAAGTATTGTCTACTAACGGAGATACTCACTTAGGTGGAGATGATTTTGACCACGAAATTATTGACTGGTTAGCTGACGAATTTAAAGCTGAAGAAGGTATTGACTTACGTCTTGATCCAATGTCATTGCAACGTTTGAAAGAAGCTGCTGAGAAAGCAAAAATTGAATTGTCTTCTTCTGCTGAAACTGAAATCAACTTGCCATACGTAACTGCTACGGCTTCAGGACCAAAACACTTAGTTAAAAAATTAACTAGAGCTCAATTTGAAAAATTAACTGACGCTTTAGTAAAACGTTCTATGGCACCAGTTGCTAAAGCGTTGAAAGATGCAGGTTTATCTGTTTCTGATATTGACGAAGTTATCCTTGTTGGAGGTTCTACTCGTATGCCAAGAATTGCTGAAGAAGTTGAAAAATTCTTTGGTAAAAAAGCGTCTAAAGGAGTTAACCCTGATGAGGTTGTTGCAATTGGAGCAGCTATTCAAGGTGGAGTTCTTTCTGGAGATGTAAAAGATGTATTGTTACTTGACGTTACACCTTTATCTTTAGGTATCGAAACTATGGGTGGTGTTTTGACTAAATTAATTGAGTCTAACACAACTATTCCAACTAAAAAATCTCAAGTTTTCTCTACAGCTGCAGATTCTCAACCAACAGTTGAAATCCACGTTTTACAAGGAGACAGAGCTATGGCAGTTGACAACAAAACTATCGGCCGTTTCCATTTAGATGGTATTCCACCAGCTCCAAGAGGTGTTCCACAAATTGAAGTAACTTTTGATATTGATGCTAATGGTATCATCAAAGTTTCTGCAACTGACAAAGGAACTGGAAAATCTCACGATATTCGTATCGAAGCTTCTTCTGGATTAACAGCTGAAGAAATCGAAAGAATGAAAAAAGATGCAGAAGCTAATGCTGATTCTGACAAACTTTTAAGAGAAAGAGCAGAAAAATTGAACGAAGCTGACGGAATGATCTTCCAAACTGAAACTCAATTGAAAGAATTAGGTTCTAAATTATCTGATGAAAACAAAGTTGCTGTAGAATATGCATTAACTGAATTGAGAATGGCACACCAATCTCAAGACATTCCTGCAATTCAAACGGCTCTTGACAACATCAACGCTGCTTGGAAAAAAGCAACTGAAGCGATGTATGCTCAAGGAGAACAAGGTCAAGGTGAAGCACAACCTCAAGGGGATGCTGCTCAAGGAGACAATGTTGAAGACGTTGAATTCGAAGAAGTAAAATAATTATTTCCCGTAGAGATGCATTGCGGTGCATCTCTACTATTGATTTAGAAAACCGTTCGCCATTGGTGAACGGTTTTTTTTATGCGTTTCTATTTTTAGTTTGTTTTGTGCCAAACATATTAGTAATCACTACCGCATGGGGGAATGTTATGGCGGCCAAAAAGGAGAAAAATAATGCATTAAAAAGTTGTTCCTCTTTACATATATAGTAGATCAGTGTAATTCCTACTATAGATATCAACCAATAAATCCAGGCTGTCTTGCAGTAAGCAATAAAATATTTTATTGAAAAGGAACCATTTAAAAATTTAATCTGGTCAATTATAGAAGGAATACTGTGCCATAAAACAAAATAAATGGCAAATCCCCAAATCAGACTGGAAGACTTAAAAAGAATTGCAAAGAGAACCAAATAAAAGAACTCTAAAAGTAGTTTTTTTCTAATTTTTTCTGATTTCCAATACAAATAGGCGCTTAAACCAATAAAAGCGATTACTGAATATTGTAACAGTAAATTAAAGTATAAGCTTGGGATATTGATATTTGCGATGTTCAAAATAATACTTTGCACTTCACTGGAGTGAAAAACAAAAAGTAATAGTAATATAATGAATCCATAAAAAAATTGAAATAATATTAGGAACGATTTCGCAACGTGTTCTAGTAAATTTTGCCATTGCTGTTCTCCAAAATGATAGGCACTTATAAGTATGAATAAAAGTAGTGCTAGTTGAGGAATTGTATAAAACAGAAGGGCACCTATTAAAACCACCATTACGTAATATCCTAATATTTTAAACCATGAACTCGATTGCTTCTTGGCTTTCATATTTTTAATTAGTACTAAATCATTTGCTCCATGCAAAATTCCAAAAGTAAAAATCAAAAGAAAACCCAATATTATCTGGTATTTGTTAGATAGAAAGGAATCCATCCATAACCCGATAAAGCTTGCTACAATTGCGATATTCAAATATTTTTTCATGAAATTTAATTATTGTTTAAAAATAGTTAAAAAATATTAAACAAAAATAATTTTTATTGTTTAACTTTTATTATATTTGATTAAACAAAAAAACCATTTAAATTATTTATTTATGACAAATTTTATGTTTATTTCAGGGTTAGTCGGAAAATTATCCCCAACCGATTACGTAGGGTTTACTTTCTTTGTAGGCTGTATGGCTATGATGGCTGCTTCAGCATTTTTCTTTTTATCCTTAAGCCAGTTTGATAAAAAGTGGCGTACTTCAGTTCTTGTTTCCGGTTTAATTACCTTTATTGCTGCAGTGCATTATTTCTACATGAGAGATTATTGGGCATCATTTGGAGAATCGCCTACGTTCTTTCGTTATGTAGATTGGGTACTGACAGTGCCGTTGATGTGTTTAGAATTTTATCTGATACTTAAAGTAGCAGGAGCAAAGCAATCGTTATTATGGAAAATGATTATTTATTCTATAGTAATGTTAGTTACGGGTTACTTTGGAGAAGTTGTTTTTACTGATAGTGCTGCACTATGGGGATTCATTTCAGGAGTTGCTTACTTTGCCATAGTTTATGAAATTTGGTTGGGAGAAGCTTCAAAATTAGCTGCTGCAGCCGGTGGAGAAATTCAAAAAGCACACAAAATCTTGTGTTGGTTTGTACTTGTTGGATGGTCCATTTATCCATTAGGATACATGATGGGGACAACAGGATGGTATAACGGATTAATACCTGCCGGTAACATTGATGTAGCATATAATATTGCTGATGCTATTAATAAAATTGGATTTGGTTTGGTTATCTATAGTTTAGCAGTAAAATCTCAAAAAGATTAATTCATTTTTTTATTTTTTTAGTATTTGATTGGAAAACCGGACTAGTGATAGATCGGTTTTTTTTATCATTTAATAAAATAAAAAACCCGACCTGTTTTAGAAACGGGTCGGGTTTTGTTATTCTATTATTATTATTATTATTATTATTATTATTATAGCGTAGAGACGCACTGCAGTGCGTCTCTACTACAATGCGTCTCTACGGTGTAATAACACCAAATACAGCATAAAAAAAAGGGAAAATGTTGTTGAACATTTTCCCTTTTTTAATTCATTATTTAGGATCTAAAGCTTGTCCTATTCTAGAAATTAAATCTTGTAAGTGATATCTACTCATTCGATCAGTCATTCTTGATGAGGCTAACTTCATCTCGTTTTTCAAACTATTCAATTGACCTCTTGCAATAGAAGGTAAATCAGTTTGAGCAAGATTTACTCTTCTTGTCGTGAAACCGTAAGTAACACCTACAGGAACCGATCTAACCATGGCTGTACCTGGTTTAAGTAATTCGATCATTTTGTCAACATATAATTTTTGAATGTTTCTGCGATACACATCAATGGAACCGCTTCCTTTCAATTCAGAGAAGATTCCATTTTTTAAGTCGCTTACTAATTCATCAGCGGTATAGTTGTTTTTACTCATAGAAGAAGTTTCTATAAGGCGAACAATTCTATCTCCAGCCAATAAACTTGATAAGGTAGCATCTTGCATTCCTTTGATTGCTTCAACACCGCTTTCTGGGTTTATTTTCGAAAGGATATTTTGATCCAATAACCATTTTGGAGTGGTGAACAATTGAGTGTTCAAGAATAATACAGCATCTTTTTGGATAGCTCTTGGAACTACTTCAAATTGATTTCCTGTCATGTCATACGTTTTTGGAGAATCATAGATTCCACCTACGTTTTTAGTAACATGGCCCATATATCTTCTGAATTGTCCTGTAAGTGCACCGTAAAGTTCATCTAGTTCAGCGTAGCTTTCTCCGTTTTCTTTAGTCCACTCTAATAAATTAGGCAAAATTCTTTTTAGGTTTTTGATTCCGTACTCAGAAGCTCTCATTGCATTATCTCCAATATCCTCTGTTTGATATCTTGGGTCATAAGGGCTACTTTCTGTACAAAACCATAAACGGTTATTTTTGTAAGCTTCCTTAGTCATTTCATTCAACTTCGCTTTTTCCTCAGTTTCAGTTTTAGCTCCGTCAAAATAAGAATAACCCCATTTAATAGCCCATTTGTCATAATCCCCAATTCTTGGGAATAAGGCAGTAACACCATCTTCTGGTTGTGCCACATAATTAAAACGAGCATAATCCATGATAGAAGAAGTATGTCCGTTTTTATCTTGGTACGCTTTATCTCTTAGTTTTTCAACCGGAGTGGCAGAACTTGCTCCCATGTTATGACGCAATCCTAAAGTGTGTCCTACTTCATGAGAAGAAACGAAACGGATCAATTCTCCCATTAATTTATCATCAAACTTTTTTGTTCTTGCTGCAGGATCTACAGCCGCAGTTTGAATCAAGTACCAGTTTCTTAAAAGACTCATGATATTATGGTACCAACCAATGTGGCTTTCCAAAATTTCACCGCTTCTAGGATCATGAACATTAGGTCCGTATGCATTTTGAATTTCAGCAGCAAAATATCTCAATACTGAAAAACGGGCATCTTCCAAACTCATTGTTGGATCGTTTTCTGGCCAATATTCGCCACGAATAGCATTTTTCCATCCTGCAGCTTCAAATGCTACTTGCCAATCATCAATACCTTGTTTAATGAATTTTTTCCATTTGTCAGGTGTAGCTGGATCAATGTAGTATACAATTGGTTTTAGTGGCTCAATTAATTCCCCTTTTTTTTGCTTTGCAGCATCTTCGGCAGATTTTGGCTCTAAGCGCCATCTTACAGCAAAAGTTTTAGTGTCTGATTTTTGAGATTCTTCTTCAAAAACTCCGTATTCGTTTGCAAAATATCCTACACGTGCGTCAAATTCTCTTTTGCGCATAGGTGTTTTTGGCAATAAAATCATCGAAGTATTCATCTCAACCGTTACTACTCCTGCATCTAAAGCAGAAGGTAAATTAACTCCAATTTGTGGTGTTGGAGTAATTGAAATACGCGGTGGAGTAGTTGTAAATGTTTTTACAGTTCTAATCTCAGTATTTATTGGATAACTACTTATTTTTGAGATGAATGATTTATCCTTTTGAAAAGCTACAATGTTTAACAATTGTTTTTTAATTGGATCTAATGAAAAAGTCTGAATATCACCATCGAAAGTGCTCGTTAAATCGATCACATATCCAGCATTATTTTTTCCAGTTGAATCTTTTTTGAATGCCAAGATATCATAGTTTCCAATAATTGGATCTGAAGTTGAATTCTTAACCGCTTGTGCCATTGGTTTGTCACCGTCCGGAGACATAATAACGTAAGTAACTGATCTAAGAAGAATGTTGTTGTTTAGTCCTTTTTCCCAACGAACGACTTGTCTGTTGATTTCTTCTCCACCAAAAATTCCTCCTCCGGCTGGAGTTTTAGAATATCGGGTTATTGTCATTATTTCACTTCCTAAAAGGGAGTCTGGAATTTCAAAAAGATATTTGTCATTAATTTTATGAATGTCAATTAATCCTTTTTGTGTTACTGCGGTTGAGTCAATAACTTTTTTGTACGGTTTAGGTTCTTTTTTACCGTCTTTAGATTCGGGTGCTTTAGCTTCTACTTTAGCTGGGGCGTTTTTGTCTGCTCTTTTCTTTTTTTTGCTTTGTGCAAATGTGGCTTGCGCAAAACAAAATAACAGACAGGTAATAATTAGGGTTAGTTTTTTTTTTACCATTTAGTTAATTTATTAATAAAGTTTATAATTGGATATAGTCGGTAAGTCGCTTTTTGTTGAATTTTGTTACGACTTACGTCCAAATTTATTGATATATTTTTATAAAAAGACCATTTTGAGGTTCGATTTTAAATAATTAACAATAATTAACAATCGTTTATTAATTGCTTTTTCCATGTCACAACATGATTTTTCTCATGTAAGGAATTATTATTTCGAGGTATCTTTACTTTTTTAAATATTAAATTAAACCTGTTTTTTTCATTTTTAGGAATGTCAAAAGTGCCAAAAAACGATTTTTTTGTAAAAGTTTTTTGTAATATTACTACTTAAATCAGCTGGAATGAGAAAAATTAAGTACAAGAGAGGAAAGAAAACACAACCTTATAATTTAGAATATACTGGTATTCATAAAAGTAAGGAATCAGAGCTGCAGTTGTTTGTTTATGATGATTTGGATCTTACAGAGTATGAGGATTTTAAGGTTTCGGATTTAGATAAATATATTGAGGGACAAAAAACAAACTGGATTAATATTCACGGTTTAAATAATGTGGAGTGGCTAAAATCGATTGGGAATTATTTTAAAATCGATAATTTTATGTTGGCTGATATTTTAAATACCACCCGAAGAACAAAACTGGAAGAGTCTCATGATTATTTATTTTTCAACATAAAATCATTGTTACCAGCGGAACACTCTGATAACATAAGTGTCGAACAAATTAGTTTTTTGTTAAAAGATGGGGTTTTAATTTCTTTTCAGGAAAAGCGAAGTGATTTTTTTACCCATATTCGAGAACGCATTAGAACGCATTCCGGAATCGTAAGAACAAAGAAAGCGGATTATTTGTTGTACATCCTTCTGGATGCCATCATGGAAAATTTCTACATCACTTTAGAAAGCGAGGAAGATAAAATAGAGGAATTGATCAATCTTACCAAGGAAAGTGTAGATCCTATAATTTTAGAAAAAATAGAGAAACACAGGGATAATTTAAATTTTTTGAAACGTTCTATCATTCCGCTTCGGGATTCATTGTATGATATAAAAAGCATAAAAGACGATACCATATTTAATGTTATGGAAGCAGATACTTTTAGCTTTTTTGCCCGATTGCATCAAAAGAGTTTAGAACTTTTGGAACAAATTGAATCTGATATGAGTTCTTTGGAAAGTGCGTCTAATTTCTTTTTTTCGGCACAAACGCATAAGATGAATGAGATTATGAAAACCCTGACCATTGTATCTGCGATATTTATTCCGCTGACTTTTATTGTGGGAGTTTACGGAATGAATTTTGATTATATGCCGGAACTCAAGCGTCATTATGGCTATCATACCGTTATGGGAGCTATGTCTTTAATAGTGGTTGGAATGATTGTTTATTTTAAAAAACGCCGTTGGTTTTAGTGATAGAAAAGGATTATATCCAATTCATTTGAAATTAAATTTAAAAAATAAAAAAATGAACAAGGCCATATATATTGCAACAAGCGAACAAAATAGTGGGAAGTCAATTATTACGTTGGGATTGATGAGTATGCTTATTGGTAAGATGGCCAAAGTAGGTTATTTTAGACCCATTGTAGAAGATTTTGAAGAAGGAGGATTTGATAATCATATTGAAACTGTGATTGGTCATTTTGGGATGGATATTGAATTTGAAGATGCGTATGCCATTACAAAAAGTAAGTTAATCAAAAAGAAGAACAAGGGAAAAATAGGAGAGGTTCTCGATTTGATTATTGAAAAATACAAGAAATTAGAGGAACGTTTCGATTTTGTCTTGGTTGAAGGAACCAGTTTTACAGGGGAAGGAACTGTTATCGAATTGGACATGAATGTTCTGATTGCTAAAAATCTTGGTATTCCAACAATTATCGTGGGTTCCGGAGTGGGAAAAACATTAGAGGAATTAATTGATAGTCTTTACTTAGCTTACGACTCATTCAAGGTTAAAGATGTTGAGGTTTTGGCTGTAATCGCCAATAAAGTGCAGCCAGAGAATATTGAATTGGTTACTAACGGTCTAAAGAAAAGTTTGCCCGAAAGTATATTAGTGAATTCTATTCCTTTGATTCATAAATTGAATAATCCAACCGTACAGGAAATTGTAAATGAGTTGGATGCCAAAGTTTTATTTGGCTCGGCACACTTGAACAATCAAACCGGAAATTTTAGTGTAGGCGCCATGCAATTGTGCAATTATTTGTTGCATTTAAAAGAGAATAGTCTGGTGATTACTCCCGGAGACCGAGCAGACATTATTCTTGGCGCTTTACAGGCCAATGAATCCGTAAATTATCCAACCATTTCCGGAATTGTTTTGACAGGAAATATTTTGCCTGAAATCAGTATTTTGAAATTGATAGAAGGACTTTCTACCATTGTTCCAATTATTGCGGTGGAAGAAGGAACGTATTATATTACGAATAAAATAGGTTCCATTAAGTCCAAAATTTACGCAAACAACAAGCAGAAGATTGAAATTTCTATTACTACTTTCGAAAAATATGTCGACTTAGATAACTTGGCTGAAAAGCTAATCACTTTTGAAGCGGAAGGAATGACACCAAAAATGTTTCAATATAATTTAGTAAAAAGAGCCAGACAACATAGAAAACACATTGTTTTACCGGAAGGAAATGACGAACGAATCATTATTGCAGCCTCACAATTATTGACGATGGATGTGGTTGATATTTCGATTATTGGCAACAAAAAACAAATTGAAAATAAAGTAGCGGAGTTGGGACTTCCGTTTGATTTTTCTAAAGTACAAATCATAAATCCGATAGAATCGGAACATTATGATGATTATGTAAATACGTATTATGAGTTGCGTAAAGCAAAAAATGTAACCATAGGAATGGCTAAGGATTTAATGGAAGATGTCTCGTATTTTGGAACCATGATGGTGTATAAAGGGCACGCGGACGGAATGGTTTCCGGAGCGGCACATACTACACAGCATACTATTTTGCCTGCTTTGCAATTCATTAAAACCAAACCCAATTCATCTGTAGTTTCCTCTATATTTTTCATGTGTTTAGAAGATAGGGTTTCTGTTTTTGGAGATTGTGCCATTAATCCAAATCCTACTGCGGAACAATTGGCAGAAATTGCCATTTCCTCTGCCGATTCCAGTTTGGCTTTTGGTATTGAACCAAAAATTGCCATGCTTTCGTATTCATCTGGTTCATCAGGAAAAGGAGATGAAGTAGATAAAGTAAGAGCGGCAACTGAAATAGTGAGAAGAAAACGTCCCGATTTAAAAATTGAAGGTCCTATTCAATACGATGCAGCCGTTGATATGGCTGTTGGAAAAAGTAAAATGCCAAATTCAGAAGTGGCAGGGCAAGCCAGCGTTCTAATTTTTCCGGATTTGAATACAGGAAATAATACCTATAAAGCGGTTCAAAGAGAAACAGGCGCATTAGCAATTGGTCCAATGTTACAAGGGTTGAATAAACCGGTTAATGATTTAAGCCGTGGTTGTACGGTAGATGATATTATAAATACAGTCGTGATTACGGCGATTCAAGCACAAGGATTATAAAATGAAAATAGTAATTATAAACTCAGGAAGTTCCTCCATAAAATACCAATTGATTAGCATGCCGGCAAATGAAGTTATTTGTTCGGGGATGATCGACAGAATAGGACTGGAAACTTCAAACCTAACGTATGTAACGGATACGACTAAAATAGAAGAAACGTTGCCTATTGCAAACCATAAAATTGGGTTGGAAAAAATTGCCAAATTACTGATGGATGAAAAAGTAGGGGTGATTAAAAGTACGGATGAAATAGAAGCTGTTGGGCATCGTGTGGTGCATGGCGGAAGCGCTTTTTCGAATACGGTAGTTATTACCAATGAAGTAAAAGATAAAATCAGACAGCTTTTTGATTTAGCACCTTTGCATAATCCTGCAAATTTAGAAGGAATAAATGTTGCCGAGGAAATTTTTAATTCAGCACAACAAGTGGCTGTTTTTGACACGGCATTCCATCAAACGATTCCTGTTGTGGCGCACAAATATGCGGTACCAAATTACCTTTTGACGGAAAATAAAATACGCGTTTACGGTTTTCACGGAACGAGTCACAAATACGTTTCGGAAAATGCGATTCATTATTTGAAGCAAAATTCTCAGAATACAGGTTCTAAAATTATCACGATACATTTAGGAAACGGTTGCAGTATGACCGCTATAAAAGACGGGAAAAGTATTGATCATACATTGGGTTTTGGTCCAATGAACGGATTAATTATGGGAACCCGAAGTGGAGATGTGGATCAATCTGTGATTTTTTATCTGGTAAATTCGTTGGGTTATTCGCTTGAAGCGGTGAATACGATGTTACAAAAACAAAGCGGAATGCTGGGGCTTACCGGGTACAGCGATTTAAGAGACATAGAAGCCAATGCGGAGAACGGAAATGCGGATTGTCAATTGGCTTTAGCGATGAATGCGTATCGAATAAAGAAATATATTGGTTCGTATACGGCTGTTTTAAATGGGCTCGATGCCATTATTTTTACGGCTGGGATTGGAGAAAATTCTTCGTACATCCGAAAATTAGTGTGCACCGATATGGATTATTTCGGAATAGCATTGGATGCATCCAAAAATGAAATTCGTTCGAAAGAAATTAGAGAAATAAACACACCAGATTCAAAGACTAAAATATTAGTCATTCCTACCAATGAAGAAATTGAAATTGCCAATCAGGTATTTGAATTACTGACGAATTAAGAAAATAACCAACTCAAAAAAAGCTTCTGTAAACAGAGGCTTTTTTTATGCCTTTTATTTGATAAATCTAATTATATTTGGATATAAAATACCACATTTTGAAAGCAAGAATTACATCAATAATCCTACTCTATTTTATCTCATTCCAACTTTATTCACAGGAATTACTCCCTTTTGTAGAGAATTACAGCAAATCAAATTATCAAGGAGATAATCAGATTTGGAGTGTTGCACAAGGAAATGATAACGCCATGTATTTTGCCAATAATTATTATTTATTGCGGTATGACGGTGTAAAGTGGGAGAAAAATAGCTTGCCAAACAAAACAATTATTCGCTCCGTAATGGTTGATGGTGACCGCATTTATACCGGTTCTTATAAAGAATTTGGGTATTGGTTCCGAAAAGAAGGAAAGATGCATTACGTTTCTATTTCTAACTCCAATAAAACTAAAGTTTTTGACGACAGTGATAATGAAGAAATTTGGAAGATATTTAAATTTAATAATAAAATCTACTTTCAGTCTTTTAATGGGCTTTTCCAGTTTGACGGAAAAGTAATTAAAGAAAGTAAATTTGATTTTCTGGTTTCCTATTGCTTTCCGGTTGGTAATGAATTATTGGTTGCTTCGGTAGAAAAAGGAATTTATAAAATGAAGAATTCCAAGTTTGAAAAGATAGAAGGATGGTCCGTTTTAGAGAACAACGTCATCCATGCTATTGAAAAAAACAAAAACAAAACGTATTTTTTTACTAAAAAAAATGGGGTTTATGTGGAAGAAAATGGTATTCTGAGTGCTTGGAAAAGTGCATTAAATGATATCTTGAAAGCAGCAAATATCAACGTCGCCAAATTCATTAAAAACAATAAATTAATCATAGGAACGGCTAATAAAGGGGTTTATATTTTTGATTTGAATTCTGGTTCGTATAAAAACATCAATCGAAATAATGTGTTGATGAACAATTCTATTTTGAGTATTGGCCTGGACAAAGAAAATGATTTGTGGTTGGGGTTAGACAACGGAATTGCTCATATCGAGGTTAATTCCCCTATTTCTATTTTTTATGATAATTCAGGGATTTTAGGTTCCGTTTATTCCGTGGCAAGTACTCCAAAAGGCTATTTGATGGCTTCTAATCATGGCGTTTTTAAATATGAAGACAAAGTGCTTTCGTTAATTCCTAATACGCAAGGGCAAGCTTGGAACATCAGTAAAATAAATAATAAATACCTCATAGGCCATAACGAAGGCACTTTTATATACGAGAGTGGGTTGTTTTCTAAATTAAGTACTATAAACGGAGGTTGGAATTTAGTCAAAAGCAGCATTAATAATTCCTATTTGCAATCAACATACAGCGGCGTAATCATTTATAATGACAGTAATGATTTGAATCAAAACATAGTTATAAAAGGAATATTGAAGCCTATCAAATATGTTGCGCAAAACCGAAAAAACGAAATTTGGGCAGCCGATAACAATAGAGGTTTGTATCGAATTCTGTATAATGATGCATACGAAACAACTGATATTAAAAATGTCACCCAGCACAGCAAAATAAGCAATGATTTTGGAGTGAAAATATTTGAGTTCAGAAATGAAATCTTGTTTTTAATCAATAAATCGTGGTACACCTATAATTCAATTACCAATCAATTAGAAGAAAATGAATTGTTTAATACGAATTTTAAAAATGTATCAAACATCGTTTCTATTGATGAAAATCACTTTCTGATACTGCAAGAAGGACTTTTATATCATATTTATGCGTATGACAATAAATTTATCCGCACTATTATTCAAGAGAAATATTACAAGGGAAAAATCATTAATGACAATGTAAAAGTTTTCAAAAACAAAGACAATTATCTATTGAATCTGGATGATGGTTTTATCTCGTTGCAATTAAAATATGCAAACAAGAAAGCATCAAATATAAGTGTTGAAGCCTTTGTAAATAATGATTTGGTTAAAAACTACTCAAAGATTCCATACAATTCGGAGCTTCGCATACATGTAATATCAGGTGTTTTTGGAGCAACAAGACCTAATTTATTTTATAAAATAAATGGTACCAAAGAATTTATTCCTGTAAATGAAGGTTTGATTGTTTTGAATAATTTAAATAGCGGTTCCAATGAGATTACGGTTTACCTTCACGACGGATTGAATTATGATAAAATTTCCAACTTTCAATTTATTGTGGCCAAACCATGGTATTTTTCTCTTTGGATGATTTTATTATATCTGATAGTGATTGGTGGTATATTGTATCTGTATTACAAATGGAATAAAATGCGATACATTCAGAAACTGGAGTTGCGTGATGAAGAATTAAAACATCAAAAGAAAATTCTGGAGATGGAATTAAAGGCCGAAAACGAATTGAATATTCAAGAATATGAAAAACATATTTTAGAACTGGAATTGCAATCGAAGTCCTCAGAGGTTGCCGGAAAATCACTTTCGATTGCGAAACAAAGTGAAATGATTGAAAATATTCAAAGTATTCTGGATTCTGATATGGATTTTAATAAACTAAAAAGTGAAATCAAAAAAGCCATAAAAATCAATGCTGTTAACAAACATGAATGGGAAACATTTGAAACAAATTTGAATCAAATTCACAACGAATTTATAATTAACCTTTCAAAAAAATATCCAAACCTAACTTCGAAGGATATTAAGCTCTGTATTTACTTAAAAATGAATCTTTCGTCTAAGGAAATTGCACCCATGATGAATATTTCTTTCAGAGGTGTAGAACTCCACCGCTACCGCTTAAGAAAGAAATTAAACCTTGTTCAGGACGAAAATCTCTCTAAATTTTTATTAACTGTATAAATAAGCTTTATTTTTTATAGATAATATATTATTTCAGTGTATTTATTACGGAATCACAACACATCATTACTACATCATATAGATGTAGTGTAGTATCTCATAACCGCTCTTACAGGCAGTAATACATAGATTTATGATCTTGTTTTGCTGTTTTGATGTATTCGTGTAGTATCGCCGTTTTGCTTACTATAACGTTGTAATTATTTACTTTGGCTCCACTAACTTTAACAAATCATTATTATATGAGAAATATTATTTTTAGCTTTTTAGCACTCATTTTACTACCGGCATACATGTCTGGACAAGTAATTAAGGGAAAAGTATTAGATAAGGATGGAATTGGGATTCCGGGAGCCATGATAGTCGCGGCTGATTCTAAAACTTCAACCGATACCGATTTTGACGGTAATTTTAATATCAATGCCAAAGTAGGAGAGGTATTAAAAATTAGCATGGTAGGTTTTGATGCTGTATCTGTTTCTGCAACAGCAGCACCCATGAGTATACAATTGCAAGAATCCAAAGACACGGAATTAAAAGAAGTGGTTATTATTGGGTACGGAACCAGAAAAAAAATTGATAATACTACGGCAATTACTTCATTAAAAGCAGAGGAAATATCTAAAACCAAAGTATTGAATGCTTCGCAAGCCATACAAGGTAAAGCGGCGGGTGTTCAGGTAATTTCTTCAGACTTACCAGGAAGTACTCCTTCAGTAATTATTAGAGGTTTAGGTACCGCTTTAGGTGGACGAACTCCTTTATATATTGTGGATGGTATGCCTACGGAGAATATCAATAACGTTAATACGAATGATATTACTTCGTACGAAATTTTGAAGGATGCATCTGCATTAGCAATTTATGGAACCAGAGCTGCCAATGGTGTAATTATTATTACGACTAAAAAAGGTAAAGGAGATAAGGTTTCTGTAGAATTTGAAAGTTTTGCAGGTTTTAGAGCGCCTTTGAAAAAAGTAAAAATGGCGGGAAGTAATAAGTACTCACATTATTCGAATTCTGCTTTACAAACCACAACTTTTTCACAGGATCAACCTGTTAACACAGATTGGTTTGATGCCATTACCAGAACAGGTTCATATACTCAAAATAACGTTTCGGTTTCTGGAGCATCGGAGAATATTAAATACTTCTTCAGTTTAGGAAATTATCAAGAGAAAGCAATTCTTAACGGATTGGATTACAGTCGTACTACTTTTAGAAGTAATAACGAATTCAAAATTTCTAAAAAACTGACTTTAAATCAAAATTTCAGTTTTGGTTCAGCAAATTCAACACCAAAACCATTAAGCGCTTTTACTAACGCTTACAAACAATCTCCAATTGTTCCTGTTCGTTTTTCAAATGGACAATACGGTGTTTCTTACGTTGGTGCTGACGGTTTTGCTGGCACTTCAGGTTCTTCTTTTAACAATGTTGGAAATCCTGTAGCACAATTGGATTATTTTGATGAAGAGCAAAGAAGCATAACCCTGCAAGGTGGTTTGAAATTAGATTATGATATTTTAAAATCATTAAAATTCACCTCACAGTTTAACGGGGAATATTATTCTTGGAAAAATTACAATTTCGAAGACACAAAAACAATTTGGCAGTCAAATAATAATCCTGGTCAGTTAAGCAGTATTATTTATCCAGCGGATAAAAATATTAATTTATTGACAAAAGGCAGAAATCAATATTTCAATTGGAACCTATCTAATTACTTGACGTACAATAAAGTTTTTGCTGATATTCATGATATTGAATTAACAGCAGGGATCGAAACTTCAGTTAGAGGAGCTAGAGAACAATTGACCGTTGCCAGAAAAAATGTAAATGCAGATTCAAATTACTGGTCATTAGCAGGTGTTGATTATGTAGGAACGGTTGTTAATTACAGAGATGAGGTTTTTAATGAAAATAAAATAGCTTCTTATTTTGGTCGTTTCCAATATAAATTAATGGACCGATACTTATTTACAGGTACAATCAGACGTGATGGTTCATCAAATTTTGGTAAAGATTATCGTTGGGGAACTTTTCCGGCCTTTGGTTTAGGATGGGTTATCACCAAAGAAGAGTTTATGGCTAATGCAAAAGGAATAGACTTATTGAAATTAAGAGGTGGCTGGGGTAAATTAGGAAACCAAAATGTACCTCTTAATAACCAAGCATATAGTTCTGGTCTTACGTATTATTTAGGAGGTTCTATATTGAATGAAGGA
The DNA here is from genome assembly GCF_030010285.1 of Flavobacterium sp. XS2P24. NCBI lineage: Bacteria > Pseudomonadati > Bacteroidota > Flavobacteriia > Flavobacteriales > Flavobacteriaceae > Flavobacterium > Flavobacterium sp. XS2P24. Next base: position 26,143 of record NZ_JASCRU010000011.1, on the reverse strand, counting down.
ACTACAATCAATTCTCAAGTAGATCCAAGTTTATCATGGGAAATTACTGAAGAAACGTCTGCAGGTTTAGATTTTGAATTATTGAACAACAGATTGAAAGGATCATTTGATGTGTATGATAAAACAACAACAAATGTTATTTTAAACACAAGACCATACATAACTTCTGGTATAAGCAATTCTTCACCGGCACATGTTGGAGAAGTGTCTAATAAAGGATATGAGATTGCTTTGCGTTGGGACGATAAATTAACCGATAATTTAAGTTACTGGGTTGGAGGGAATTTCTCTAACAACAAAAATGAATTGACAGGTTTGAAAGATGCTACTCTTGCGCCAATTACAGGTGGAGATTTAGGAAATGGACAATGGACAAAATTATTAGATAATACTTCTGTTGGGAAACCATTAGGTAGTTTCTATATGTATGAGTATGCTGGTTTTGATGCTACAAATGGGAAAATGTTGTACTATACTGCAACAGGAGCCAAAGTGACTCAAGATGCTTTAGATGCGAATGCTGATAAAAAATACGTTGGTTCTATTTTACCAAATTCAACGTATGGTGTTACTTTAGGAATGAACTATAAAAACTTTGATTTCTCAGTAGATGGATACGGTACTTCTGGTGCTAAAGTGTACAATGGTAAAAAAGCACAACGTTTTACAGGAGAAAATATTGAAGATTCATTAGCAACAGATTTTTGGACAGTAAACAATACAACTGCTTCAAAACCTGGTCCGTTCAACCAAGTTCCTGTAGCATCTACTTACTATTTAGAATCTGGGGATTTCTTTAGAATCAACAATATTACTTTAGGATATAAAATTCCTTTGAAAGGAGAATTTTTAAATTCTTGCAGAATATATGTAAATGCTATAAATCCATTTATCACTCAAAAATTCTCAGGTTTCTCTCCGGAACTAAATGGTAATGGAGATCCTTATGGAACACAAGGTATTGAGTTGGATGCATACCCAACATTAAGATCAGTTGTTATTGGTGCTAATTTAAAATTTTAATACAATGAAAAAGATATATATATCAATTTTTGCGCTATCCGCATACTTTTTCTCGGGATGTTCAAACGACTATTTAGATGTGGATCAAACAGAATCTATTTCTACAAAAGACATTGAATTATTCAATAATGATGCAGGAGCAGCCACTTTTGTAACAGCAATCTACAGTAAGTTTTTAGATTGGAACATGACTTCATTTTCTTGGATTGGGTTGTCAAGTATTGCTTCTGATGATGCTGACAAAGGATCGTCTCCAGGAGATACAGGTTCTGATAAAGATTTAATGGACGCCTTAACCTATAACGCTTCAACACCATCTACAAGTGAGATTTTTGCAGCTAATTACGAAGGAATTAACAGATGCAATCAAGCATTAAGTATTATCCCGCAATTAGATAAAGCAGATCCTGCTTTACGAGCAAGATTATTGGGAGAAGCTAAGTTTTTGAGAGCTTTTATGTATTTCACTTTGGTGAAAACCTATGGTGGTGTTCCAATTATCGATCATTTACCAAATCCTTCTTCAGAAGAAGATAGAGTTATGCAATTAACGCGTAAATCAAGTGCCGAAGTATATGCTTATATCGAAAGTGATTTGAATGATGCTATTGCGGTATTGCCAAACAAATCAGAATATGCGGCTTCTGAAAAAGGAAGAGCTTCAAAAGGAGCTGCCTACGCTTTATTGGCAAAAATAAATTTATACCAAAAAAACTGGCAGAAAGTAGTGGACAACTGTAACTTGGTTACAGGATATGCTATTGTTTCAGATTATGCTTCTATGTATAAATTGGCAGGAGAGAATGATGCCGAATCTATTTTTGAAATTCAAGGAACAGGTTCTGTGCCAGCCAAAGGAATTTCTGGATATTCTAATACACAAGGTGCTCGTGGTGCCGGTGGTTGGGGTTGGGGGTTCAACACACCATCTCAAAGTTTAGTAAATGCTTATGAAGCTGGTGATGTCAGAAAAAATGCAACAATCATTTTTGCAGGAACTACATTATACGATGGTAGAGTTGTACCATTGACTGTTGAAAATCCAAGATACAACTATAAAGCGTATTCATCTGCTTTCACAGATGGTTGGGAAACCGATGTGAATATCAAATATTTGAGATATGCTGAGGTGTTATTAATGAAAGCCGAAGCGCTTAATGAATTGAATCAAACTCCTGCTGCGATTCTTTTGTTGAACCAAATCAGAACAAGAGCTGGATTAGGGAACACAACTGCTGTTTCTCAAGGCGATGTAAAAACTGCAATTTGGAAAGAAAGAAGAGTTGAAATGGCATTTGAGCATGATAGATTCTTTGATTTAGTTCGTACAGGACAAGCTGTAGCTGCTTTTGCGATTGATGGAAAAACATTTGTTGCAGGCAAACATGAATTGTTTCCATTGCCACAAGCTTTCATTACACAAGCAGGTGGATTGTCAACACAAAATCCTGGTTATTAATTTAAAAAAACAGTAAAATGAAAAAAAATAAATATATTTTCTTATTTGCTTCTGTTTTAGCTTCACCATTTTTTGTGAGCTGTAACGAGGATAGTATAGATAAAGTTAATGCCCCAATTGCTTATGAAGCAATTGGTGGGTATGAAAGTTCAGATGATGTTGCTGCCGCTAATTTGGTTACTAAATTTAGTTTTGAGAACAGTATTGCAGATTCAAAAAATGGAATAACTGGTGGAGTAGGTACAAATGTAACTTATGGAAACGGAATCAAAGGAATGGCTTATAAAGGATCTTCAAGTTCTTTTATTGCTTACAATGCAGTGGCGAGTTCTTTGGTCGATGTAAAAAGCATTACCGTTTCTATGTGGATCAATACAAATCCACACACAGGAGGAGCACAGTCATTATTTATGTTGCCAAAAACAACTGATTTCTGGGGGAATATTTTCTCATTAATTGAAGGTACAGGTCCAGCAACAACAATGTTAGTGAAAAATCACGTTCAAAAAGATGTAATGCCAAGTATTGCATGGTCTGGTCAGTTTATTGAGCATGGTGGTACAAATGTTTTAACGAATATGTTTGGAAAATGGAAACATGTTGTGTGGACTTATAGTGGAGCTAGTTCTACTTATAGCATGTACATTGATGGACAAAAGCTTGATTTACCCGCTTCAATCTCTAAGAGATATGCAAGTGATCCTCTTACCGGAGGTGTTGGTTATGGAGATCTTGCCAATTCGAATGTTTCAAAATTCATTATTGGAGGATTTCAACAACATTTAGGTACTCCATGGGGTGCTCCGGATGGTTGGATGTTGAATTATACCGGTATGATGGATGAATTCAGAATATACAATGCAGCTCTTTCTGATAATGAAGTTGTCGCTTTATTTAAATTAGAAAAAGACAACAGATAAAAAGCACTCTTACACACCTAGTTTTCCATAAACTAGGTGTTTTTTCAATTATTAATACTTTTATTTTATAAAAATGAAAAAGTACTTATACGGACTAATTTTTTTAAATCTTTTTATTTCTTGTTCATCATCATCTCCTGAAGGGAAGGGTGGCGGAACTCCATTGCCAACGAGTCCGACAGTGCCCACAGTTCCTTTAACTGATACGGAAGCTATGGATCAAGTCCAAAAAGATGCTATCAAATATTTTTGGGAATATGCCGAAACCAATTCAAAATTGGCACGGGAACGTTACCTTACTGAAGATCCTAGTTTTGAAGCTAATATTATTACAACTGGAGGTTCAGGATTTGGTTTAATGACACTTATTGTAGGTGTGGAACGAGGTTTTGTACCAAGAGCCGAAGCCGTTTCCCGACTTACAACAGCTATGACTTTTTTGGAAAATGCAGAACGTTTTCATGGTGCATGGCCGCATTGGATAAACGGAACAACAGGAAAAGTAATCCCTTTTGGAACAAAAGATAATGGTGGGGATATTGTTGAAACTTCTTTTTTATGCCAAGGATTGTTAACCGTTAGAGAATATTTTAAAAACGGAAATACCGCAGAAAAAGCGCTTGCTGCCAAAGCAGATAATTTGTGGAAAGGCGTAGAGTGGGATTGGTACACAAAAGGTGAAAATGCCATGTATTGGCACTGGTCTCCTAACTATGGTTGGGAAATGAATTTCAAATTAGAAGGTTACAACGAGTGTTTGATTACTTATGTTATGGGCGCAGCTTCTCCAACACATCCAATTCCAGCAGCAGCGTATCATCAAGCTTGGGCTCGTAACGGTGCAATTGCAAACGGAAGTTCTCAATATGGAATACCGGTAATTTTTAATTATAACGGGGCTACAGGAAATGTTGGGCCTTTGTTTTGGGCACAATATTCTTACTTGGGAATGGATCCTCGAGGATTGACAGATGCGTATGCAAATTATTGGACAGTAACACAGAACCATTCTAAAATCATCAATCAATATTGTATTGCTAATCCAAAACAATGGGCGGGTTATTCCGATAAATGTTGGGGATTAACAGCTAGTTACACCAGAAATTCCGATGGTACTACAGGATATACGGCACATCAACCGTTGAATGATACGGGAGTAATTTCGCCTACAGCAGCTTTGTCTTCATTCCCCTTTACACCAGCGGAAAGCATGAAATTTTTGCATTATTTGTATGATGAAAAAAAGAGCTCTTTAGTTGGAGTTGCAGGACCTTATGATGCCTTTTCGCCTCATTACAATTGGGTGACTCCACGTTATTTAGCCATTGATCAAGGTACAATTGTTCCCATGATTGAAAATCATCGTACGGGATTGATTTGGAAATTATTTATGCAGGCACCTGAGGTAAAAGTGGGGTTGAAAACATTAGGTTTTTCATCCACTCAATATGGATTTTAAAATAAATTTTTAGATGAAATGTAAATTAGCAATAGTCACGTTATTATTTTCCATTGTTTCTCTTGCTCAAAAGGATGAAATTGGTACAATAAAAACCGAAATCGTGCAAAAACGCGAATTAACTTTTGCTTTGCATATTCCAAAGAATACTAAAGAAAAAAAGCCGCTGATTGTTTTTCTTCATGGTTCTGGTGAAAAAGGAACCGATATCGAAAAAGTAAAAGCACATGGGCCATTCAAGTATTTGAAAAGTCACGACTTAGATGCGTATGTTGTAGCACCGCAATGTCCTGAGAATGAATATTGGAATGAAGAAGTGCTCTATCGTTTGATTTTAAAAATTCAAAAAGAGAACAATATCGATAGCAACAGAATTTATCTTACAGGTCTTAGTATGGGGGCTTGGGTCGCTTGGAATCTTGTTTTTGCACATCCTGAAACCTTTGCTGCATTAGTTCCTATTGCCGGATATGTGGATAGAATTCCGATGATAGAGAATTGTAAAATCGCAACCATTCCAACTCGGATTTTCCATGGTTTACTGGATGATGTCGTGAATGTAGAGTATTCGATTGCGATGTATAAAAAATTGAAAACCTGTAATACGAATGTGGCACTAACGATTTTTGATGATGCAAATCACGATAGTTGGACAAGAGTATATGACAACCAAGAAATTTATGATTGGATGTTCAAACAAACAAAAAACAGACAAAATGAAAATTAAACTTATTATATTCCTTATAGGCTTTTCACTTTTTGGCTACAGCCAAAAAAAGACAACTAAAAAGGCAGTTACAATCAAACCCAAAACAGAATTCGTAGCTGAATTACTTTCGAAAATGACTTTGGAAGAGAAAATTGGACAATTGAATTTACCAACTTCTGGTGATATTACAACTGGTGCTGCCAGTAGTTCTAATGTGGCGAAGAATATCGAAGATGGTAAAGTTGGCGGATTATTCAACATCAAATCAGTTCAGAAAATAAAAGAAGTACAGAAAATTGCTGTCGAAAAAAGCCGATTGAAGATTCCGTTGCTTTTTGGAATGGATGTGATTCACGGGTATGAAACAACCTTTCCAATTCCGCTTGGATTATCTTGTACTTGGGATATGAAATTAATTGAAAGAAGTGCTCAAATTGCAGCACAGGAAGCCAGTGCCGATGGAATCAACTGGACTTTTTCGCCTATGGTTGATATTTCTCGTGATCCACGCTGGGGAAGAGTTTCAGAAGGTTCGGGTGAAGATCCATTTTTGGGAAGCCAAATTGCAAAAGCAATGGTCAATGGGTATCAACAAAATGATTTGTCGAAGAACAATACCATTTTATCGTGTGTGAAACATTTTGCTTTGTACGGCGCGCCAGATGCAGGACGTGATTACAACACGGTTGATATGAGCCGAATAAAAATGTACAATGATTATTTTCCTCCTTACAAAGCCGCTATTGATGCCGGAGTTGGTTCGGTTATGGCGTCTTTCAATGAAATTGATGGAATTCCTGCTACCGGAAACAAATGGTTAATGACGGATGTATTGAGAAAACAATGGGGTTTCAATGGTTTTGTAGTGACTGATTTTACAGGAATTCCTGAAATGATAGAGCACGGAATGGGGGATTTACAAACGGTATCAGCTTTGGCATTAAATGCCGGAATTGAAATGGATATGGTGGGTGAAGGTTTCCTTACTACTTTGAAGAAATCATTGGATGAAGGAAAAGTGAGCATCGAACAAATAGATAATGCGGCTCGTCTTATTTTGAATGCCAAATATGATTTGGGATTGTTTCATGATCCGTATAAATATTGTGATGAAAAAAGAGCTAAAACGGAGGTTTTTACAAAAAACCATAGAGCAGAAGCTAGAGCTATTTCAGCGCAATCTTTGGTTTTATTGAAAAACAACAATCAATTGCTTCCTTTGAAGAAATCAGGAACAGTTGCTGTTATTGGACCATTGGCTGATGCCAAAGAAAATATGGCGGGTACTTGGAGTGTGGCTACTAATATGGATAAATCCATTTCATTAATAGCAGGAATCAAAGAAGTTGCCGGTGACGCTACAAAAGTGCTTTACGCCAAAGGAAGCAATCTGGATTATGATGCTGCTTTCGAGGAAAAAGCGACTATGTTCGGAAAAACACTGCACCGTGATAGCAGAACTACCGAAGAATTATTGGCGGAAGCCTTGAAAATAGCCAATCAATCGGATGTAATTGTTGCGGCTTTAGGGGAATCAGCAGAAATGTCAGGAGAAAGCAGCAGCAGAACTAATTTGGAGATTCCACAAGCTCAAAAAGACTTATTACAAGCATTATTGAAAACAGGAAAACCAGTTATTTTGGTTTTGTTTACAGGCCGTCCATTGGTATTGGTTCAGGAACATGAAACTGTTCCGGCAATATTGAATACTTGGTTTGCAGGAAGCGAAGCTGGAGCTTCTATCGCTGACGTTTTGTTTGGAAATGAAAATCCTTCCGGAAAATTAACTGCGACGTTCCCAAGAAGTGTGGGACAAGTGCCTATTTATTACAATCAAAAAAATACAGGAAGACCTCTTGCGAACAAGGAAGGGAAATTTGAAAAATTCAGATCGAATTATATTGACGAAAGAAATGAACCTTTATATCCTTTTGGTTTTGGATTGAGTTATACCACTTTTGGCTATTCAAACTTGAAAATTTCATCCAATAAAATGAACTTCAACGGGAAATTAAATGTTACTGTAGATGTGACAAATACTGGAAATTTTGATGGGAAAGAAGTAGTTCAATTGTACATAAGAGATTTAGTAGGATCGGTTACAAGACCTTTAAAAGAATTGAAAGGATTCCAAAAAGTATCTATTAAAAAAGGAGAAAAACGAACAGTAACTTTCGAAATTTCTGTTGAAGAATTAAAATTCTATAATTCTGATTTACAATTTATTGCTGAACCGGGTGCTTTTCAAGTTTTTGTAGGCACGGATTCCAGCACTGACAATAAAGTTGATTTTGTGTTGATTAAGTAAATGTTTGGTTTGTTTATTTATGATCAGCCCTTCGGTATTTATATCGAAGGGTTTTTTTATAAAAAAGTGTGTTTATAAAAATGTCACGAAGATTAATGGCTTTATTTGTTTTTTATAAATTCAGACAAAATAATTTGCAAGATTTTTTTTGAATGTGGTATCAAATATTCGTTAAGAATCACGAAATTGCCGTTCCTATTGAAACCGAAAAATTCAAACCATCACCGAATTAAATTATGAGAAAATCAATTTTATGTGTTGCACTATTCCTTAACGGAATTGTTCTTTTTGCACAAACCAAAGAAGAACAAACCTTGAAGGAAATTTATAAATCATCCTTAACGAATGCCAAATGTTATCCTTGGCTAGAACATTTATCCAATAAAATTGGCTCTCGATTATCGGGTACAACCGGAGCCGAAAAAGCAGTTTTGTATACCAAAGCGCAATTAGAAACACTTGGATTAGATAAAGTATATCTTCAGGAAGTGATGGTGCCAAAATGGGTTAGAGGCGAAAAAGAAATCGCGTATTTACAATTTGGAAATCAAAAAATCAGTTTTCCAATATGTGCGCTCGGCGGCTCTGTTGCCACTCCCAAAAAAGGAGTACAAGCGACTGTAATTGAAGTAAAAAGTATAGAGGAATTAACAGCATTAGGGGAAGAAAAAGTAAAAGGGAAAATAATCTTTTTTAACAGACCTATGAACCCTGAATTTATTGAAACTTTCAAAGCATACGGCAGTTGTGTAGACCAAAGATCATCAGGAGCAAGAGAAGCGGGGAAACTGGGTGCGTTAGCCGTAATTGTGAGATCAATGAATTTACGATTGGATGATTTGCCACATACCGGAGGAACCAATTATGGAGAAATTTCAAAAGAACAACGAATTCCGGCTGCTGCTATTAGTACAAATGGGGCTGAACTTTTAAGTAAAAGTTTAAAAGAAAAACCAAACGCTCCATTCTATTTAAAACAATCGTGTCAGACATTTGATGATGTTTTGTCTTATAATGTTGTGGGAGAAATAACGGGTTCTGAACATCCAGATAGAATAATGGTCGTTGGAGGACATCTTGATTCCTGGGATTTAGGGGACGGATCTCATGACGATGGCGCTGGATGTGTGCAAAGTATGGAAGTATTGAATATCTTTAAAAATATAGGATATAAACCTAAAAATACGCTTCGTGTGGTATTGTTCATGAATGAAGAAAACGGTGTTCGTGGCGGAAAAGAGTACGAAGATCAATCCAACAAAAACAAAGAGAACCATATTTTTGCTTTAGAAAGTGATTCAGGAGGATTTTCACCAAGAGGTTTTTCAATTGATGCTGATGAAGCAAATTTCAATAAAATCAGTAGTTGGGCAACTTTATTCGAACCGTATTTAGTTCATAAATTTGTAAAAGGACATTCTGGTGTTGACATTGGTCCATTGAAATCAAATCATATCGTAAAAGCTGGATTACAACCAGATTCACAACGTTATTTTGATTACCATCATGCTGCAAATGACACTTTTGACGCTATCAATAAAAGAGAATTAGAATTAGGAGCGGCAACTATGGCTTCACTAATGTATTTGATAGATCAGAATGGAATTGTAAAATAAAAACACCCTAATTTGTGAAGGTGCTACATGCTATTTTTTCAATATTTGAAGGAAATAGTGAATGTAGCACCTTCATTTATTTTGCTCTCTACCGCTATTCGGCCACCTAAACTTGTGATGTGATTGTAAACTAGATACAATCCTATACCGTTACTGTCAACGTTACTGTGAAATTTTTCATATAAACCAAAAATCTTATCTTTCACTTTATCCATATCAAAACCTAACCCATTATCAGAAAAAATTAATTGGTTCACGCCATTATTTTTTCTAGATTGAATAGTAATTACTGGTACTTGATGTGGTTTTGAATATTTAATTGAATTGGTTAGTAAATTCAGAAAAATACTTTTAATGTAGGCCTTGTTGAAAGTAACATTCTCAAAAGCTGAAAAGTCAACATTAATAATTGCTTTTGAATCGCTTACCAAGGAATTTATGGATGCAAGGACTTCAGCAAGTGATTCGGTTAAATTTATTTCTTCAATTTGAGTATTTATATTCTCATTTTCTACCAATTCATCGATAGATTCGTTTAGTGTTTCTTTTAAATTTTCACTGGTTAATTTAAGAATATTAATCAATTCCAGTGTTTCCGGATCATTGATTTTAGAAACATCAATAAGACTAAAAACCGAAAGCATATTATTGATAGGTGACTTTAAATCATGGGAAGTTTTGTGTGATAAAACGGTAAGTTCCTTGTTGATTTGTGTAAGATTTGCAAGAAGTAAATTGCGCTCTTCTTCTACTTTCTTTTTGTGAGTGATGTTCTTGGCAATCGCATAGACTAATTTTTCGGATTCAACAGGCATAGATGTCCAAGATAGCCAAACAATTTCTCCGCTTTTCGTTAAATACCGATTTTCGAAATTTAAAAGGGGCTTGTTTTTATATACTTGCTCTCTGGTTTCGATTGTAATTTTAAGGTCTGGAGTATAAACAAAACTACTTATGGGTCTAGCATATAATTCTTCTTCTGAAAAGCCTAATAATTTTGAAACAGCGGGATTTATTCTCTTGAAAAAGCCATCAAATCCTGCAATACAAATAAAATCAGCGGAGATATTAAAAAAATTATCAAAGTGATAGATCCCTTCTGAATCAGGATTACTTTTTTTTACAGTCATTGATTTTAGAGGTTACTTATCATTCGGATTTTGGGCAAATACAAATTTTATGAATTCTTTACTTTTGTTCTTTTGGAAAAAACTTAATATTCAAATTTAGCTAATAAATACTTATAATAAAAGCGATCCAAGAAACAAATTTATAATTAAAATTGAGGCATCTAATTCATTAAAATAAAAAATTAGATTAAACAAAACGAGGCTGTCTATTTACAGGCAGCCTCGTTTTTTATTATTTGTGTGCTATTATATTTTGAATATTCCTCCCACAGCAATAATTCTCTGAAAGAAGAAAAAGTCCTGTGAAGCAGTATCTTCTGAGCTTGTTGTAGTTCGTATATCCTGCATATTGATATAACCGCCTTTAAGTTCTCCTTGAAGGTAAAAATGTTTGAAAAAAGTGATGTTCAAACCTGCTTTCAAAGAAGTTCCATAACCCGAAACATGAAAATCATCATGACGTTCTTTACCCAATAATTTTGTGTTTGTTTTTGGATATAAAAGACCAAAACCAACTCCTTCCGTTAAATTAACTTGGATTTTGTCTGTATTTCCAATTTTAAAAATAGAGGAAATATCATCGTGTCTTGAAAATTCAGTGTGTACATAATTTAAACCATCGGTATGCTCAAAAGTTAAAAATTCTTCTGTCAAAAGCACCTGATCGTTAGGTAACAACTCATCATATGATCCCGGATTAGGATAATAACCATCAATATTTACGGCCTTATCTTGTGTCATCACATATTTCATGTGGTCAACGCCTATTGCTACACTATAATGATCATTTATAAAATACCCCAATTTTAAATTAGTCTGAGGAATAGTCATCCTGGCTGGATTGAGATAATCAACATGCCATCCTTTTGGTTTGTCATGCGCTTGTACATTATCCAGAGTAAAGTTATAGTATTTTCCACGAAAAGTGATGTCAGATTTAGTATAACTATCTCTGTTTCCTCCCCATGAAATAAAAAATTTCCCTTTGTTATGACTGGTGTATCGATCTTGTATTACTGTTTTTTCCTGTGCAATTGTAGTATTAGTAAATAGTATAATTAGGAATGCTGAAAATAAAAAAAAATGTTTCAATGAATTTGGGGCCTAAATTTAAAATGTATTTATTGTTTTTCTGATGGCAACTAACTTGGTAATTAATGATTCAAAGTAATCTAAATGCAACATATTTGCTCCATCGCTTTTTGCATTAGCAGGATCAAAATGTGTTTCTATAAAAATTCCATCCACACCTACAGCAATACCAGCTTTGGCAATGGTTTCAATCATATCTGGTCTTCCTCCAGTTACACCAGCGGTTTGGTTGGGTTGTTGCAGTGAGTGCGTAACATCAAGAACAGTTGTAGCGTATTGTTGCATAGTAGGAATTCCTCTAAAATCAACAATCATGTCTTGGTAGCCAAACATCGTTCCTCTATCCGTAACCATTACTTTTTCATTATTACAATCCAATACTTTTTGAACCGCATGTTTCATGCTTTCTGGACTCATAAATTGTCCTTTTTTCAAGTTTACCACTTTTCCGGTATTGGCAGCAGCCACTACTAAATCAGTTTGGCGTACTAAAAAAGCAGGGATTTGCAGCACATCTACATATTGAGCAGCCATATCCGCATCTTCATTCGTATGAATATCAGTAACAGTAGGAACTTTAAATGTTTCAGAAACTTTTCTAAGGATTTTTAATGCTTTTTCGTCACCAATTCCTGAAAAACTGTCAATTCTAGAACGGTTAGCTTTCTTGAATGATCCCTTAAAAACGAAAGGAATTTGTAAATTATCAGTAATACCAACTAGTTTTTCGGCAATTCGCATTGCCATTTCTTCACCTTCAATGGCACAAGGACCAGCTAGCAGAAAGAAATTACCACTGTCAGTATATTTAATTTGTGGAATATGTTGTAGGTTCATAATATGAATTTTTTAAAGGTGCAAAGGTAGTTATGATTTGCGATTTACTATTTATGATTTGCAAATAATTTCTTGGATTAACGTTTTATTAGGAGCTTTTTCCCGCTGTACGTTGTAATCTCCAGAAAAAACGGTAGGATTTCTCCCGACGCTTCGGTACCATCAGGGCTAGGGGATTGGTTTGTAAGGATATTTTGGGATTCTAAAGCTATTATTTTTTCAATGACAGTCCCACAGGAACCATCAATATTCCTTTTTCGTAAATGTTCACGTATAGCGTAACGGGTTTTTTCTGACCTTCCCACTTTACTTCATAAACATCTAAAAATCCGGCACCTAATTCGCTTCTTTTTGTTGGAAACGGACAACAGTTTTCTAATTTCGTATAGGTTATTGCTTCGCCATTTGGTCCGGCAAGAGCATTAAAAAAACGTTGCTGGTTGATGGTTTCATTTTTGGTGTTGTTAAAGAAAATATTGATGGGATAATCTTTGTCATAGCCATATTTTTTGTCTTTACTGTACTCCGTAATCACAAAAGTATTGTCTTTTGAAAGGGTAAGGTTTGGCGCATTATCATCGGTGTTTTTCAAAGTAGATTGTGTACTTGAGCAGGAAGCCATACCGATTAGTAAAGCAATAAAAAAGATTGATTTGTTCATGTTCAGTGTAAATTTATCAGGTGAAATTTATATAGCAATTACAATACCATGTAATTTAAATAATACAAATATAAACAGAACTTTAGACCTTAATGCGAGTTCCCGTAATAATTTGGATTAGCACTTTTTAACCGAATGTCGCATTTCTTCCAAAATCTCATCAAATGCTTCTTATCTTTGCACAAAAAAACAATATGGATATTATTTTTCAAACATGGTCCTGGTATATTTCTGGGTTTTTGATTGGTATGATTATGCTTTCTTTGATTTATTTCGGGAAGTCTTTCGGGATGTCTTCTAATTTACGTTCATTGTGTTCTATGGCTGGTTTAGGAAAACGAGTAGCCTTTTTTGATTTTGATTGGAAAGCACAACGCTGGAATTTAGTAGTCGTTCTTGGAGCTATGTTAGGTGGTTTTGTTGCCGTTCATTTTATGGGAGATACTTCAAATGTGGCTATTAATCCTAAAACAATTGCGCAATTAACACAACTTGGTATTGAAGCTCCAAACGGAAAACTAATGCCAGATGCTCTTTTTGGGATATCCATTTTAGAATCTCCAAAAAGTATTTTTATACTGCTTATTGGTGGCGTTTTGATAGGTTTTGGTTCTCGTTATGCTGGTGGTTGCACATCAGGACATGCTATTTCAGGTTTGAGTAATTTACAAATTCCTTCTTTGAAAGCGGTTATCGGGTTTTTCATTGGTGGATTGATAATGACGCATTTTTTATTGCCATTAATTGTAAAATAAAATTGTAAGGCAACCAGAATAAACTTAACATTAAAAGCAAAAGCATGAAAAATATAATAAAATATCTGTTGGTTGGATTTGTTTTCGGAATTGTACTGACTAAATCTGAAGCAGTTTCTTGGTATCGCATTTATGAAATGTTCCAATTTCAGTCATTTCACATGTATGGAATTATTACTGTGGCTATCTTGACAGGAATTATTGGCATTCAAATCATAAAAAGAAACAATATAAAAGACATTAAAGGAGAATCGATTGAAATTCCGGATAAAGAAAAAGGATCTGCTCGCTACTGGATTGGCGGTTTATTTTTTGGATTGGGTTGGGCATTGGTAGGTTCTTGCCCAGGTCCTATATTTATTTTGCTTGGAGCCGGTTTTTGGACCGTTCTGATAGTGCTTTTCGGAGCTCTCTTGGGAACTTATTTATATGGATTATTAAAAAATAAATTACCTCATTAATCGAAATACATCGGTTATCAAAGTAGCATTCTCTTATGAAAATGCTACTTTTTTTTGTTTAATTTTAAAATACCGCTAACAATCAAGTATTGTGCGGATAAGTAAGTTGCCATAATCAGGAATGAGCTGTATTGCAATGGAGTATAGAATTTGTCAAATGCCAAAATACTATCTGAAGCTACAAAAATAATAGCGCCAATTAAAATATAGATGCTGGCAGGTTTTTGCCAGTTTAAAAAGCCTTTCAATGCAAATAACAGCATAATTGAAATAGTCAAGGCATAAACAAAAACAGGAATTTTTAAGTCTCCCAGACTTGGCAGTAAAATCAACATCATTACTATTAAATAAAAGGCAATTCCTGTAACTCCTACCCAGAAGATGATTTTACTTTTCTTTAAATAAATCTTTAATTGTTTGCTGAACAGTATGATATAGGAAATATGTGATAGAAGAAAAGCAATCAATCCTGCTATAAAATATAATTCTCCTTTGTCAGCAAACATCAAAATAATATCGCCTATCCATGATAAAGTCAAAGCTGTTAAAAGAATTTTTTTGGTAACAAACCTTTCATGAAAATAAACAGCGAGAATTAAAAATGGCAATAAGTAGGGTTTCAAAAACCAAACTGTATTTTCATTCCCAAATAATAGAAACGAAAGATAAAAAAGACTAAATCCAATAAAACTCTTTAATATTATATCACTTTTCATACGTTGTTTTTAAGATTGAGCTATAATCATTGTTTCTTTTTCAAAATTACTGCTGACAAAATAAATGGTTACTACTAGTGACAAAATAAGATAAATTGCAACAACATAACTCGCAAAAGGAAATAGCTGATTCATGCCAAACCAATCGCCAAAATAGAAAATTAGTCCAATTCCAAATGCAAAACGCATGCTTTCCCAGAATATAGAACTTTTACGGGTATCCATTAATTCCGTGTAACTGTAAACGGTCAGGAAGATGAATGCACCGTAAATAAATACATATGGTAAACCTATCAGAGCAATAGAATTATAGAGGTAACTAATGAGTAGTAAGGTAATAATAGCTTGAAAAATGGACCAATACATCAATTTTTTAGAATGTTGAACGCCGTATTTTTCAAAATCATAGACATTAGTGATTTTGGTTACGGGATATTTTTCTTCAAAATTTTCTGGACGCCAGCCTGTTGGTTTAAACCAAATTGTGAATTTGTCTTTCCAGTTTTCGGCGCGCCAAGCATCTGTAATCAATAACCATAAATGCTGAAAATTAATTCGAATGGGATTCCAGGTTCTTGCTGGTCGTGTGATTCCAAAAACGGGTGGGACAGTTTCTAATTCTGCTTGAAAAGTACCAAATAATTTATCCCAAATGATGAATATTTGAGAATGGTTTTTGTCCATGTATTCTGGGTTGATGGCATGATGCACTCTATGATGTGATGGCGAAACCAGTATGTTTTCCAGAAAACCAATTTTCTTAATATGCTTCGTATGATACCAAAATTGAAGAAATAAATGAATAGGAAGCGTTATTGCAATCACTTTGGAGGGAACTCCTAAAAGAGCGGCCGGTATCAATAAAAAGGTAAACAGATTCACAAAACTAGATATCGGTTGGCGAAGTGCGCAGGCCAAATTAAATTCTTCACTACTGTGATGAATGGCATGTTTGTTCCATAAAAAATTAATTTGATGAGACAAACGATGACTCCAATAGCCATAAAAATCAATAGCTATAAATCCAATAAAATAAGTTAGAAAGCTTGCTTGAAGATCAAATAAAGCTATTTTAGAGACAATCCAGTCGTAAGAAGCTAGTGTTATGCTGAGTCCTAAAACATCTTTTAAGGAATTAACCATTCCAGAACTTACGCTCGAAACAGAATCCATGTTTGGTGCAGTGTCTTCCCCTTTGTAATGCCCGTATATTTTTTCGATAATAATTAATATCAAAAAAATAGGCATTACAAAAACTAAAATTTTACCATATTCTTCCATAAAAACACTTTTTTTTATTCAAATATAGAATAAAAGAGAATGTTTTTGAATTATTCATAGTAATTTATTTATTACAGGGAAATTTTATTAATCTTAAATTATCTCTGCATTTAATCCTGCTTCTAATAATTGGGTACATTGTGGTTTTAATTTTTCGTAAGGACCTGTTTTTACGGTACACTTCCCATTATAATGTACAATTAATGAACATTGTTCTGCTTGTTCCGGAGTATGATTACAAACGCGAATCAAAGTTTCTATGACATGGTCAAAAGTATTTACATCATCGTTGTAAACCACTATTTCATTGTCTAAACTTATAGCTTCCTTAACACTAACTCTTTCTCTTACTTTTTCTTTAGTACTCATTTTGTAGGTTTTTGTACTTTCGTAATTAATAAAAAAATAGTACCACTAATTTACATATTTTAAAGATACCCAATTGTTTCTTTCAAATTTTTTAACATACGTTAATCCTTTTTCAGTACAAGAAGCATCTATAAATGGGATATCTTCCTGATAGAAACCACTTAAAAGCAGTGTTCCATTAGGATTCAAACTGTTTACATAACTTTGCATATCGTTCAACAAAATATTCCTGTTGATATTGGCAATAATCAAATCGTATTTTTTGCCTTCCAGTAATGCAGCCTCACCTTCATAAACTGTAATGTGTTTACAATTATTGCGTTGTGCATTTTCTATAGAATTTAAATAACACCAGTTATCAATATCAATTGCGTCAATTGGTTGCGCACCTTTCATCTCGGCAAGTATTGCTAAAATTGCAGTTCCGCATCCCATATCAAGGGTTTTCATTCCGGTAACATCTATTTCTAATAAATGCTGAATCATCATGTGTGTCGTTTCATGGTGACCAGTTCCAAAACTCATTTTTGGTTCGATTACAATATCAAATTCGGCATCTGTTTTTGGGTGAAAAGGCGCACGTACATGACAATTTCCATCAACATCTATTGCTTCAAAATTCTTTTCCCATTCCTCATTCCAGTTTACTTGCTCGATTTCTTCAAATGTATAATCGATTGTAAACTCCTCAGATTGTAAAATATGAATGTCATCAAGAATCATTTCATCCCATAAATCCTTTTGTACAAAAGCAGAAATACCCGTTTCAGTTTCTGTAAAACTCTCAAATGCTCTTTCTCCTAATTCTGCGATTAATATTTCAGAACCTAATTGCTTAGCCTGTTCGCTACTGCTCGAGTCTTTAGGCTCAATAGTAAAATGATACCCAATATAAATGTTTGACATGCTTATTTTTTTTGCAAAGGTAGTAATCACTATTTAAACTGCATTTGTAAATCAAATTTTATTTTACATTTGCACAACAAACCCATAACAACTACATCAAAAAGATTATTTTATTTTTTGTTATTCTTTCTGGTATTTTAGGGAATGCTCAAGAGAATATTAAACAAAGTAAACAGGATAATGACCTGAAATTATCAGCTCTTCCATATTATAGTTTTGGTAAAGGAATTGGAATTACTTCTCCAGATAGTTTATATCAGTTGAATATTCGTTTTCGAATGCAAAACAGGGTTACGTATACCGAAAATGAAGGTGAAGATGGTGTTTATGACGGACAAATCAGACCTTTGCGCTTGCGATTTGATGGATATGTTGGAAGTCCAAAGTTTTTATACGCAGTTCAATTGTCATTTGCCCCGGGCGATGTGGGCGAAATTCAAGAAGGAGAAAATATCAATATTATTCGTGATGCGGTAGTTTTTTACAGACCTAATAAACATTGGAATATCAGTTTTGGACAAACTAAATTGCCAGGAAATCGTCAGTGTGTGAATTCATCCGGAGGATTGCAGTTAACTGATAGATCCATCAAGAATGCCAGATTTACAATCGATAGGGATTTTGGTTTTCAAGTTCATAATATGAATGAATTCAAAGATAAATTTTCTTATAATTTAAAAACAGCTATTTCCACAGGTAAAGGACGTAATATTACAGGAAATGCTGATGCTTGAGTTGCTGTAACCGGAAAAGTGGAGTTGTTGCCTTTTGGTTCATTTTCAAAAGATGGAACTTATTTTGAAGGAGATATTGTAAGAGAGAAAAAGCCAAAATTGATGCTTTCTGGAGCTTTTCAGCAAAATAATCATGCCAAAAGAGTGCAAGGGCAATTAGGAAACGATTTGTTTGAAGAACGTACTATGAAATCAGTTATGCTGGATGCTATGTTGAAATATAATGGCTGGGCCGCGATGTCAAGTTACTTGTCTAGAACGACTTCCAGAAATGCTGTTACTGTAAATCCGGATGATATTACACAATCTAATTATGCTTATGTAGGGTACGGATTTGATCATCAGTTGAGTTATAATTTCCCTTCAAACTATGAAATTATTGGGCGATATTCCACTCAAAAAGCAGGAGAGGATATTAGGACTTTGGCTCCAAATTCTAAACAATATACTGTTGGTGTAACCAAGTATATTTGGGAACATACTTTTAAATTGCAAAGCGAATTGACTTTTGATACTTTAAATTATTTTGACAGCAGAACCAAGAATAATTGGTATTTGCGTTTTCAGGTAGAAATAGGAATTTAAAAAAAAGCGGTGAAATAAATCACCGCTTTTTTTTATGAAGTTTAATTATAAAATTTAGATAGCATTTACAATTGCTAGAAAATCATCTGCTTTTAGGGCAGCACCACCAATAAGACCACCGTCTACATCTGGTTTTGAGAATATTTCTTTAGCGTTTTCAGGTTTTACACTTCCGCCATAAAGGATAGATACGTTTTCAGCGATTTCACTTCCAAAAGCTTTACGAACTGTTTCTCTGATAAATTCATGCATTTCTTGTGCTTGTTCCGGTGAAGCTGTTTCTCCAGTTCCAATAGCCCAAACTGGCTCGTAGGCCAAAACAATACTGTCCCAGTCTTTTGATTCAATATGAAATAAACCATCTCGCAATTGGTTTTCTACCACATTAAAATGATTTTTTGATTGACGGTCTTTTAATTCTTCTCCGAAGCAAAAAATAACCATCATATCGTGTTCTAAAGCTGTATTTACTTTATTAGCAATCAAAGCATCCGATTCATGAAAAATAGCTCTGCGTTCTGAGTGTCCCAGAATTACAATATCAACACCAACACTTTTTAACATATCAGCTGAAATTTCGCCTGTAAAAGCACCGCTTTCCGCTTGATGTACGTTTTGTGCAGCAACATCGATATTAGTAAACTCCAAATGATCTACAGCAGAAGCCAAGTTTACAAATGTTGGAGCAACAATTACTTGTGCTTTTGCGTCAGTTGGTATTTTTGCTATTAATTCATTCAATAAATCTTCAGTTTGCTCTGCATTTTTATGCATTTTCCAGTTTCCGGCAACAATCTTCTTTCTCATTTTAGTCGTATTATATTTAGTTTTTGGTTATGTTTTTCAATCTTGCAATGAATTATTTTAAATTTTTAAGCGTTTCATTGATTTTATCAAAATCAGTTTCTATGGCGCGGTATAAAACAATTTTTCCGTTTTTGTCAACAACGATGTATCTTGGAATCCAATCCACATCAACGGCTTTTGCAAATACCCCTTTCATTTGGTCATTTGCCATGAAATGATCCCCTTTCAATTCGTGTTTTTCGATTCCGGCTTTCCATTTATCGGCAGTTTTATCCATTGAAATAAATAAGTAACCAACATCAGGATTATTAGCTTGTAATTCTTTTAGTTTTGGCATTGCTTTCACGCAATCTCCACACCAGGAAGCCCAAACTTCTATTACCAGGGTTTTTCCTTTGTGTTTTTGTAAAATGTCCTTAAAAGCAACTTGACCTCCATCAGTGGCTAAAAGGGTTTCAGATAAAGCTTCTTTGGAGAATTTAGTTTTTTGCGCATTTGATGTGCAAGACAATGTTACAACCGCAATAAGTAATACTATTATTTTTTTCATTAAAGAAATGTTTTTAAACAAAGTTAAACAAACAATTTGAATGCGTTATACGGATTAAGAAATTTTGAAAGCATTATTCGAAAATGACAAAGCAATATCGTTATAGTTTAAAAATAATGGAATGATTTTGATTCACTGATTTATTTAGAAAGCATTTATCATTCTTTTAAAGTAAAAAGTCGTAAAGATTCCTGTTTCGGACTTTACGACTTTAAAATTTTATAGTTTATTTAGAATTTTAAATCTGCAATATCATTGTGATGAACCTTTTGTTTTATTGTTCCTTTTTCAATTAGAACAATACTTGGATTGGCTCTTTCGATAGTTTTTACAGTTATAGCATCACAAAAATAGAAGTCAAATGTCAATCCGAATTGTTTTTTTGCAGCAGCTATTTCTTCTGGTGAAGAAGCTGTCATTGCAACTACTTTATATCCTTTTGCTTTAGCATCCTGACTCAATTTTTCCAATTTTGCCATTCCACTGTGATCCGCTTTAACTAAATCGTAAGCTGTAATCAACATCAATTTTGGTTCTTCTAAAAATTCATCTTTGTAATCTGAACCGTCTTTTTCCATCGTAAAATCATGAATAGGAGGAACGTAACCTTCTGTGATAACTTTGTCTTTTCGGTCTACAAATACCGCGCCTTCAGGAATCGACATCAAATCTTTTTCGGTAAATTCTTTATCGATACCACCAACTTTGTAAATAAAGACCATTTCTACCACTGACTTTTCTGCTCCATCAGGGATTCGCATTCCTTTTTGAATATTATTACCTACTTTATAAGGTCTGAAATCGATTAATGGCAAATGGTTTAAAACCCAAACTCCCATAAGTGAAGATAAAACGATACTGGCGTAAATAACTATGTTTTGTACGTTATTGCTAAACAACGGTTTTACCAATTTTTGATTAAAAAATAATATCAGAATAAAGAAAAGTAAAACAATATCCTTTGTGAAAGATTGCCAAGGTGTCAGTTTTAAAGCGTCTCCAAAACAACCACAGTCTTTTACCACATTAAAATAAGCGGAATAAAAAGTCAGGAAAGTAAACAGTACAATCAAGATTAATAAACTCCAGATAGTGAATTTGGTTTTGTAACCAATGAGCAACATAATACCTAAAACCACTTCAAGAATTACTAAAAACAAAGCAATTCCTAGTGCAAACGGAACGAAAAAGGGCATGTTGAAAACCGGCTCACTGAAATATTCAGCCAGTTTGTATGAAAACCCGATTGGGTCATTCAGTTTAATTAATCCGGAGATAATAAATAGGATTCCAACGAAAATTCTAGAAAATTGAGTAATTATATTTTTCATATGAAGATAATATTTGTTTTTTAGTGGAATATGATATCGCCATTCTTGATTCCAGTTTGTGATTTTGGAATCCTGGCGATTTCATTTTTAGTTATTACTTTTTATTATTTATTTCCAAAACCCATTAGAATCAAGGCAAAAATCGAATAATTAATCATATCCTGATAATTCGCATCGATTCCTTCAGAAACTAATGTTTTTCCTTTGTTGTCTTCAATTTGTTTGACACGAAGTAGTTTTTGTAAAATCAAATCTGTTAGTGAACTCACACGCATGTCGCGCCAAGCTTCACCGTAATCATGATTTTTATCTTCCATTAAATCTTTGGTCAGTTTAACTTTGGCATCGTATAATTCAGTTGCTTTTGCAACTTCTAAATCGGGTTGGTCAGCAACGCCTAATTCCAATTGAATCAACGCCATGATAGAATAATTGATAATTCCGATGAATTCACCTGTTTCATCTTCATCAATTTTGCGGACTTCATTTTCTTGTAAGCTTCTAATTCTTTGGGCTTTTATATAGATTTGATCGGTCAACGAAGGCAGTCTTAAAATTCGCCAAGCACATCCGTAATCTTTCATTTTATTGATAAACAGCGTACGACAAGTCGCAATCACAGTATCGTATTCTTTTGAAGTATTCTTCATTATTGGTGTATATTTGTATTCAAATTTTTTCAAAAATAAGATAATTTTTTTGAATGTAGAATTTTGAAGTCTTTAAAACTGTAAACGAATGGCTATTAACTGCAAAGGAATACTTGTTGACTTATCAACTCCCAAAGTTATGGGGATTTTGAATGTGACACCCAACTCTTTTTTTGATGGTGGAAAGTATAAGAATGAAACCGAAATACTTTCGCAAGTAGAAAAAATGGTACTTGAAGGAGCCACTTTTATAGATATTGGCGCTTATTCCAGTAAACCAAGTGCAGAATTTGTCTCGGAACATGAAGAGATTGCGAGAATTGTTCCTGTTGTAGATTTGATTTTAAAACATTTTCCAGAAACGATAATTTCGATTGACACCTTTAGAAGTGAAGTGGCAAAAGCTTCCATAGAAAGTGGTGCAGCAATCATCAACGATATTGCAGCAGGAAATCTGGACGAAAAAATGTTTGAGATAATTGCAAAATACAATGTTCCTTATATTATGATGCACATGCGAGGAAATCCTCAAACGATGCAAACACTCACAGATTACGATGATATTGTAAAAGAAATGTTGTTCTATTTTTCTGAAAAAGTTGCCAAGGCCAGAAGTTTTGGCATCAATGATTTGATTATCGATCCGGGCTTTGGCTTTGCCAAAACAACAGATCAAAATTATGAAGTTTTCCAGAAAATGGAATTGTTTAATATATTGGAACTGCCACTTCTTGTTGGGATTTCCAGAAAATCAATGATTTATAAAACGCTGAATGCTACTATAGAAAATGCGTTAAACGGAACGACGGTTTTGAATACTTTGGCATTGACCAAAGGAGCAAAAATCCTTCGTGCCCACGATGTAAAAGAAGCGATGGAATGCGTTACCTTGTTTAATAAAATCAATTTATAAACAAGCAACATTTTAATCTGGCGTCCTATATTTATCTGGAAAAGTAAATCGTGAAAAACGCAAAAGACTACCTTTCTTTTCAAACAAAGAAAGGTAGTCTGGTATATGATAAAAGAAAAAGGATGTTGTTTTTTGTTTAATAAGATCCTCCTCCAATACCTTCTTTAAAAAGTTGGCCTCTTATTTCTCCTCCGGGAAATGCGGCACTATGTATGTTTACGTAGTAAAGCTCCGCTCTGAGGTCTGCTTCTTCCGCCGCAGTCAAAGCAATACTTGTGTAAGATATAGGTGAGGTTAATGTTGTAAACGGAAAAACGGGAGACCCGTTGACCCCCACAGCACCCTTGTGTATATGACCCGCTGTGGGTGCTGCAATAGAATGGGTCACCGTTATTGTGAATGTTTTTGTGGTATTGTTGAATGTAAGCGTGGCATCTCCCGTTGCTGTCGAAGCATTGGCGGGTACTTCCCTTATTCCGCTTAAGACCGCTTTAAAAGTGATTAAGTTGGAGGTTGGGTTTGGACTAGTGTAGTTGTTATCGCTGCACGAAAACAATCCTGATAAAATAATAAAAACAACTAAAAATTGAATGGAACGGTTCATAATAAAATAATTTAACGGTTAGGAAATGGAAATAAATACTATTAAAAAACGGTATATAATTTTATTGAAGTCTTATTTCAGTAAGGGTTTAGGGCTAAACCTTTCAATAATTAGTCTAAAATTATATTATTAATTATGTAATTTTAATAATTATATGTTAAAACATTGATTTTTAGCATATTGCCGACATGTCGTGAAGATTTACACTCCCGTTTCATCCCCGGAAGTTTTAGGGTGGGATGACGGGACAATTTTAAGGCAGAAAAATAAAATACAAAAAACGGGCTCTTTAAGGGGAAATGCTGTACTGACCACGGGACTGGACACTGCAAATTAATTATTGGTGATGATACGGTTCATTTCTTAAAATCGTGAAACCACGATACAATTGTTCTATAAAAAATAAACGTACCATTTGATGTGAAAAAGTCATTAAAGACAGCGATATTTTTCCTTGCGCTTTGGCATAAACCGTTTCTGAAAAACCATAAGGACCACCAATTACGAAAACCAAAGTTTTTACTCCAGAGTTCATTTTCTTTTGTAATTCTTCTGAAAAACCTACGCTGGAAAAATTTTTTCCGTTTTCGTCCAATAAAATAAGTTGGTCTGTCGGTGTAATTTTTGCCAAAATTAATTCGCCTTCTTTCTCTTTTTGTTGACTTTCGGATAAATTTTTTACGTTCTTGATATCAGGAATAATATCTAAGTCAAACTTGATATAAAAAGACAAACGTTTGGTGTAATCGTCTATTAAAGATTGTAAAGCTTTGTTATCAGTTTTACCGATAGCAATCAATTTGATGTTCATTTTTGTTTGATTTCAGAGGCGTAAAGATAGAAAAATTAACAGTTTTAAAACGCATTCTCTTTAATGGAAATTAATATTCTGGCTTTAAATTCATAAAATTACCAAAGCTAAGATGATATTTATTTTATCTCAATGCCATCAATTAGCAATTGAAATGACTCTTCTTTTTTATTATCTATCAGGAAAGTGATTTCTTCTAAATTAGAACCGTCATAATTAGGTAAATTTAATTTTTGCCCTCTGAATGCAGGATACAGTTCCGTGATTGGAATTTCAATCCTTTGCCAATCTGTGGAAGTTTGAAAAGGAAATACATACGAATGTGAATCAGTTCGATTGGTCTTTACTCTAAATTGATATTGTTTGCCGTCTCCTTTAAGCCGAATACAAAAATGTGTAGTGCTTTTTAAAAGCAATGGCCCAAAAACATATTTTACAGCACAAAATCCGCCATTATTTTCTAAAGAAACTTTACCTTTAAAAGTCCCAATTCCATTTGTATTCAGATAGAATTTACTTTCTGATTCTCCACCCATTACAGCGTCATTTACAACTTTCCAATTTTCAAGGTCGCTTTCTAAATTAAAATCAAAAACTTTTATGACATTCATTTTGTTTGGGTTAGTAAACTATTTTTTTTATAAAAGTTCTTGTTTTATTTTTTACAATGGATTAATTCAAAAAACTAAAACTGGCGTAAACTCTTAAGAATTTTACGCCAGTTTTAGTTTGATAATTAGTTCAATTATGATTTAGGCAGCGGCGCACCCACAGTAATGTCACATCGGTGATTGGCTTGACCATGTGGTGGATTCATTCCTTCTGGAGTTGGTGTCGTAGCAACTGGTGTTGCAGTAGTTACAGTAGATGCAGGAACGGGTTGATTCTGTTGCTGGACAGCTGTTTTGTTTGTAGTTGCGGCTGGCGGAGAATTCAATGGAGCGCCTACTGGAATATCACAACGGTGCGATGGCTGACCGTGCGCAGGATTCATTCCGGCAGCTACAGGACCGGAAGTTGTGACTACATTATTTGGATTTATAGTATTTGTAGTTTGTTGAACCTGAGTTGCCGTCGAAGTTTCGCTCTTCATTTGTTTACCAACTTCAGTAAAGGGAACTACATTTGTAGGAGTTGCGGTATTTTGTGGTTCAACTTCTTTTTTGCAAGAAGTCAATAGTATCGAGGATACAAAAAGAAGGCTTAAAAAAGATTTCATAATCAGCGTTTTAGTTACTAGTTCAAATATAAGATTTTAAATAATACACCACAGTATAAAAGAATTGATTTTATTGGATATAAATAGTTGAATAGGTGTTAAATTATTAGTATCAATATTCTTTTTTTTGATTGTCCGCAATTACCCATAATTAAATAAAAGGCTTATATTTGATAAAAAAAGAGCGATGAATCTATTCAATTTTACAGCAAATTTTGGGAGTGAAGAGTCTTGTAG
>NZ_JASCRU010000010.1:0-102060 GCF_030010285.1 Flavobacterium sp. XS2P24 | reverse complement strand
ATCAAAGTAAATTTGCAGCCTAAAAAAAGCGGCTTCTTAAAAGGCCTTATTTGAATTGTGGTATCGTGAAATTTGAAGATTATATTAGAAAAAAGAGGTTTTTTCACTGCCTGACGTTCCCGCGCTACACGCAGTTTGGGACTAAATTAAGCCCATTCTTCGGATTTGCCAAATTCTCACAAATACAAACCAATTTTTCCATTAAGCCAAATCCCCAAATTGCTTGTAGCGTGTGTTGTGTGAGGTTATTTTATGAGATTGGTCTAAAAGTAACACCGCCCAACCCATCTTCTTCGGCTTCAATAAATGTCAAGTTTAAATTTATAATATTTTCATATTTTAGAATTATTACGTGACCATTAACATCTTTATATCTTCTCTTATCTATTTGTTTTCTTTGAACATCTTTAATTATTAAAAAATCAAGATGTCCTTCTGTGGCTAATTGATAATCCACCAACATTCCATTATAAATAAAAACTTTTTCACCTACTGCAACTAAGGCATCAACATATGTAATATCTACATCTTCTACTGTGTTATTATTAAGCGAAATTTGGGAACGTTCAAAATTTATGAATTTTGCAGATAATACATAATGCCAAATATTTTTATATCTAAAAAATTCAATTCTAGAGTCTAAAGATTTTCGGATAAAGTAGTTTTTTAATTGATACCCAATAAAAAAGGATATCGAATTAATTATAAATTGAAATAATAAAATTTCATTTTGAAATTTACCAACTTTATCTACAGACTGAGCGAAAAGCTTATCATTTGAAGAAATTAAACCTATCAGTGTTGTTAAATTGTATATGTAACCAATATAAAGGATTATTGGTAAGGCTATTAGATATAAAATTATGCTTGGAATAAAAGTATTTACAAATAATTGAAAGAAATCTTTTATTGTGTATTGGTTTGAGAATTCTTCAGAAAAATAGCCTTTTCTAAAAGAAATTCCTGGAAGTAATAAAATAATAATTATTAAAGCTCCTAAAGCAATTTCCATCTATTCTGCTTTAGCTAATTCAATATGCTTTAACGTGTCATCGGATAATTTTACTGTCTATTTTTTTCCTTTAATAGACGCTCGTACAGCAGTTGCAACTGCTTTTGAATCAACACTATTTATTAGTATTTTGCCAAAAGGACTACCAACAGATACAGAAGAACCTGAAAATTTTCTAACAAATATGTTTTTTGAAGTTTTCGCCATTTTAAGTAAAGGTTTTATTATATCAAATATACAACAAATTCTATTCCAAACAGATTTTTCTTCTGTGCTCATTTTTTCGTGTTTTTAGCACGTTGGTTCTTTATAATCTCACACAACTTGTATATAGGCGCTACAAAATAGCGCATATACATCTCATT
This sequence comes from Flavobacterium sp. XS2P24, assembly GCF_030010285.1. NCBI lineage: Bacteria > Pseudomonadati > Bacteroidota > Flavobacteriia > Flavobacteriales > Flavobacteriaceae > Flavobacterium > Flavobacterium sp. XS2P24. The sequence continues at coordinate 100,683 of NZ_JASCRU010000010.1, read as the reverse complement.
TTGGGTGGATAGGCGCTACTGTGTAGCGTATTACTTTCAAATATACACTTTAATTATTATCTTACAAATCATCAAATGGACTTTTTATTTGTTGGATACTTTTGGTACTCACATGGGTGTAAATTTCTGTAGTTTTACTGCTATTATGGCCTAGTAATTCTTGTATATAACGCAAATCGGTTCCGCTTTCTAGTAAATGAGTGGCGTAACTATATCTCAACCAATGTAGTGTAGCTGGTTTTGTAAGTTGGGCTTTATGTAATGCTTGTTTGAGTACTTGTTGTAAACTCCGACCATCATAAGGAACTCCTGCTACTTGCCCTTCAAACAAATATTTTTTTGGTTTATATAAGGAGTAGTATTCTCTTAGCATATCGAGTATTTTTTGGCTTAAGGGTACAATTCTATCTTTTTTTCCTTTTGCGTTTTTAAGTAATACAATATTCCTTTTTGAGTCAATATGAACGGGCTGAAGTGCTAATAATTCACCACAACGCAATCCACAACTGTAAATTAAACACAACATCATTTTATGTTTTATATTACTGTGTGCGTTCAAGATTAATTTTACTTCCTCTTTGCTCAATACGTTAGGTAATAGCTTTGCTCTCTTAGGCCGATGAATTGTATCGATGTCAATTTTGGTTCCTCTTACTGTCATAAAAAAAAGCTTTATTGCATTAACCGTTTGGTTCTGGTAGGAAGCCGAAAGGTTATTTTTTAATATATACTCGTTATTGTAGATAATTACATCCTCGTTATTGATTTCTGTAGCGGGTTTTTCTCGGTAGAAAACCAAGAATGATTTCAAAGATTCGCTATAGGTACCAATGGTGCTTTCACTATAGCGTTTAGAGCGAAGCCATTGCTTGAATTTCTCTATTTGGGCTATCCCCTCGGGTGAAGGAATCAAATTTGCAAATGGTTTTATCTTGAAACGTTCTCTGTTTTCGATTGTATCTGGGATGTGCCAAACCGTTTTTTGCTGGCTCCATCGTGCTCCTTCTATTTGTTTTATACGGGCAATCAGGTCTTGATTTTTTTCAAAATAAACGGCAATTCTATTCTCGCTATTGTGCTTTATCAGTTTTGCTGCCCAAATCATAATGTGTTGGTTTTGTGATTGAAAGATACTGATTTTTTTACAAATATTGTTTTGTTAAGCGAAAGGTTCTCATGGTAATGAGGCTTTTTTGCGTGAGGGATAAAAGTGGAAATCCTTTTATGAAGCGTAGCGGAATAAAAGATTAAAACGGATAGCCCGACCCCATTTTTCAGCGGGTCACGCCCAAAGTTTGAATTTTAGAAAGGGAATTGGAGTTTTTGTATTACTAATTTTTAAATAAAAAGGTAGTGGACTTTGCGAAAAACTTTGCGAACTTTACGGTCAAATAAATGAATATGAAAATAAATCCAAAAAACGGAATTGATAAACTCATTTTCGGAATGAAACAAAATGATGTTACCGCTATTTACGGGAAACCAGACAGGAATTACAAGGACGAGGATGATAATGTGATTTTTGCCTACAACAAACTAAAAATGCGTTTGACTTTCTATGTGGAGGAAGAATTCAAATTGGGTTATATCGTTGCTTCGAGTCCTGAAATGGAGTTGTTTGGTAATAAAATTATCAATAGAAAAATCAGTGATGTCAAAAAAGATTTGGTAGCCAAGGGAATCACTAAATTCACACAAGAGGAATTCGACACGTTTGAAAACTATTTCAATGAAGAAAACTGGATGATTTTTCAAACGGAATTTGATGAAGTGGTGAAATTTGAGATTGGTGCAATTATCAATCAAAAAGATGAATTTGACTGGAAATTTGGAAAGAAATAATTGAAATGCCGATAACACTGATAAAACGGATTAACACCGATTTCTATTGGTGGGTCAATACGCTTCCCAAATAAACTATAAAAATAAACCCGACAGATTTTGAAGTCTGTCGGGTTTTTTATTTGTGATTTTTTTGATTTACTGTTTTGGAGCTACTTGTTTTTCCAGCATTTCTAATTCGAAAACAAGTGTTGTATTAGGTGGTATAACGCTACCGGCGCCTCTTTCTCCATACGCCAGATTTGAGGGGATGAAAACGACTGCTTTGTCTCCAAAGGACATGTTCTCTAAACCTTCAATAAATCCTGGAATCATACCGTCTTTTTTTCCGGCTTCAAAAGGGAATGCCTGATATCCGTTTTGTGAGGCACGGTTTGCATCATATTTTCCGTAGTTTTTACAAACGTCTTCATAACTGCTGTCAAAAAGGGTTCCATCTTCAAAATAACCGGCATAGTGGAAATAAAATGTAGTTCCGTTAGCAGGTTTTACGCCTGTTCCTTTTTGTGTTATTTTGTATGCTAATCCTGATGGAGTAGTGGTTGCTGTTGCTTTTGTAGCGGCTAAATACGTTTTTTTTGCAGCTACTACTGGACCGTATTTTTCAGTGTATGCTTTTTTGGCTTCGGTTTCAATTGCAGCTTGTTTTGCTTTGTTTTCAGCGTTGATTGCATCCTGTTTCTTTTGATCTTCAGATTTATTGTTGAAATAATCCGAGAACACTTTTGGGGCATCAAATTTCTTGGCTAAAACGCCTTTTCTAACGATAGTAACTTTAGTAATCACATCATTTGCAGCAATAGAGTTCACCACATTCATTCCCTCAGTAACATGACCAAAAACAGTATGTTTACCGTCTAACCAAGGCGTTTCTTTATGGGTAATGAAAAACTGGCTTCCATTGGTAGTTGGTCCGGAATTAGCCATAGATAGTATACCTGGTTTGTTGTGTTTTAAGTCGGTAATTTCATCCTTGAACGCGTAACCCGGTCCACCAGACCCGTTTCCAGAGGGATCTCCTCCTTGAATCATGAAGTCTTTAATCACACGGTGAAACTTTAAACCATCAAAAAATGGTTTTCCTTTTAGTTTTTCATTGGTTACAAAAGTATTTTTACCTTCAGCAAGCGCAATAAAGTTAGCTACGGTAACCGGAGTTTTTTTGTATGCTAATTCAAGCACAATATCTCCTTTGTTTGTGGAAATTGTTGCAAAAATTCCTTCGATTACTGCTGGTGCTTTTACTACTGGTTTCACTGCTGGTTTCACAGCAGCTTTTGCTGTTGTCACAGGTTTTTTTACCGGAACAGTTTTCTTTGTAGTTTGAGAATGCAGGTTTAACATTCCCACAAATAATAAAAACAGAATTTTAAATTTCATTTTTTAAGTATTTTAAGGTCTAACTTTTTTAATCGGTTATTGTTGAGGCATTGTTTCCAATAATTCAATTTCGAAAATGATATTGGCACCCGGAGGAATTACTCCACCAGCTCCTGCTTCACCATATCCTAATCGAGATGGGATAAAAAGTATCGCTTTATCCCCAAAAGATAATTGCTCCAATCCTTCAATGAAACCAGGAATCATGCCATCCTTTCTTCCGAATTGAAAAGGGATGGGTTGGTACCCATTTTGAGCTGCTCTGTTTTCGTCGTATTTACCAAAAGTTTTAGAAACACTTTCTACACTGGCATCAAATAATTCTCCGTCTTCCAGAAAACCAGCATAGTGTATGAAAACATTGGTACCATTAGCAGGTTTTTTGCCGCCTCCTTTCTTAGTGATTACGTATTGCAATCCAGTAGGTGTTTTTGTTGCTTTTGCTTTTAAAGTAGCAAAATAAGCAATTTTTTGTTCGCGAACTTCTTTGTATTTAGCGTCGTAGATTTTTTTGTTTTCAGCATCAATCGCTGCTTTTTTCTTTTGATTTTCAGATTCTACTGAAAAATAATCATTGAATGTTTTTACGGCATTAAACTTTTTGGCCGCTTCACCGTTTCTGATGATGGTTACTTTAGTAATGTAATCATTTTGTACAATCTTGTTCACAACATCCATTCCTTTGTCTACCACATGACCAAAAATAGTATGCTTTCCGTCTAACCAAGGTGTTGCAAGATGCGTGATGAAAAACTGACTGCTGTTAGTTGTAGGTCCGTTATTGGCCATTGCCAAAACACCGCCTTTGTCAAATCTTAAATCTGAAAACTCGTCTTTAAATTTATAACCGGTATCTCCTGATCCTGTTCCTAAAGGATCTCCCGTTTGAATCATGAATTCCGGAATTACTCGGTGAAATTTTAATCCGTCAAAAAACGGTTTGCCTTTAAGTTTTTCATTGGTGACAAATTCATTTTTTCCTTCGGCTAAAGCCACATAGTTGGCAACGGTTATAGGTGCTTTTTCGAAATCTAATTGTACAATTATTTCCCCTTTATTGGTTTCTATTTTTGCATATAAACCATCAGGAAGATTGTTGTGCTCTTCTTTACAAGAGTAAAATGAAGCAATAACTAGGAATGCGAATAGGATCTTTTTTTTCATTTCTAAATTTAATTTTTATTGGGTTATAGTGTCTTTGGGTTTTATTACGGCTTTGGTTTCCTGCTTGGCAGGAGCAGGGATTGCTTTTAGTTGGGCTTCACTTTCTTTCTTATACACTGCTTCCGACTTGAAATCACGTAAAGTTACCGTGCAAATCAAAGGTTGATTGGTGCCAATTTTTTTGTCGTCACCATGATAGCCATATCCCATATTTGATGGGAAAAGGAAACTCACTTTTTCGTTTTTTCGCATTAATTTGATACCGTCACGCAATCCCATCATGATGTTTTGTTTGTCTACATAATAGATTTGAGGCCTTAATTCCAATTCAGAATAGATAACGGCACCTTTTAAATCTTTTATTTCGTAGTCAAAAAAAGCGACATCACCTTTTTTTGGAGTAAGGGAATCAATCTCATTTTTCGTCTCATAAGTATACCAATATCCTTTTTTGGAAGCGATATATTTTACATTGGGATTGCTTTTGATTAAAGCCTCAATCTCGGTTTCTTCACTGGCAACCAGTTTTTTATTGCGCGCGATTGATTTCTTCATAAAGCTTCCCGAAGTCTGTGAAATAGGCTTTCTGGCATCCTGATGCTGCTTACAGCTTGAAGCAATTATGGATAAAAAGAATCCAAATACGATTAACGTACTAAATTTTGACATCTATTATATTTTTAGCTTTGTTACTAAATCTTCAAATTTTCGAATCGTTTCTTCCATCGATACTTCTGATTTTCCACCGGCAGCATTACGATGTCCGCCACCATTGAAATGATCTCTGGCAAATTGATTGACATCAAAATCACCTTGTGAGCGGAATGAAATCTTGATGATTTTTTCTTCTTTATTTTCGATAAATATAGCAGTAAAAACGATTCCTTTTATACTTAATCCGTAGTTTACAATTCCTTCTGTATCGCCTTTTACATAATCAAAGGCATTTAACTCGTCTTGAGTAAGCGTAGTGTATGCGGTTTGATGTTCTGTTAAGACTTTCATGTTTTGAAGCGCTCTGCCCAATAACTGTAATCTTCCAAAAGAACTGTTGTCAAATAATAAGGTTGGAATCTCCGTATTTTGAACACCTAAATCAATTAATTCAGCAATAATTCGATGGGTTGTTCCAGTTGTTTTTGGAAAACGAAAAGAACCTGAATCAGTAAGAATTCCGGTATAAATACAAGTTCCTATAGTTTTATCGATATCCTCTTTTTTTCCAAGAAATAAAATGAAGTTGTAAATCATTTCACAAGTAGATCCAAACGAGGTGTCAGAATAGGTAAATGTGGCATAATCATCTGGTTTTTGATGATGATCAATCATGATAAATGGCGCTTTTAGCTTGGCTAAAACATGCTCCATTTCACCGGTTCGGTGTAAAGCATTGAAATCTAAAGTGAAAATAAGTTCCGCTTCTTCCAGTATTTTAGTGCAGTTTTCTTTATCTTTTTCGTATATTTTTACGGTTTCTGAGCCGGGCATCCACGCCAAAAAATCAGGAAATTCATTGGGAGAAACCACAACAGGTTGGTGATTGTTTTTTAATAAAAAATGATATAATCCTAAGGTAGAGCCCATAGCATCTCCATCAGGACCTCGGTGCGGGATTATTGCAATTTTTTTTGGAGTTGATAATAACAACTGAATCGCTTGAATGTCTTGTATTTTCATAGATTGCGAAATTACATTTTTTTAATGTAATGTTGAAATCATTTCTGTAATTAACAAACTTTTACAATGTCACAAAAGTTCCATTTTTTTTCTTCTTACTTTTTGATACAGATGGTATTTTGCTCCTTTTACTATTTGAGCATTATAAATCCCCACTGACCCCGAAGAAAAATATGCGATAATACAAGCAATGCCAATAAAAACACCACTTTCTATCCCAAAAAGTTCCATTCCCATGACCGTACAAGCAATAGGAGTGTGGGTTGCTCCCGAAAAAACGGCTACAAATCCCATTCCTGCTAAAAGTGCAATAGGTAAAGGAACTACAACCGATAAAGCGCTTCCCAGTGTAGCACCAACGAAAAATAGCGGAGTCACTTCGCCACCTTTGAATCCTGCTCCGAGCGTGAATCCTGTGAATAGTATTTTTAAAATAAAATCATACGAAGCATTTGGATTAGAAAAGGAATCAACAATCTCCGGAATTCCTAAGCCGATGTATTTTGTAGTTCCAATGCAGTAAATAACCACCGCAAGAATTATTCCTCCAACGAAAGGTCGAAGCGGAGGAAAGGATATGTTTTTTGAAAATAAATGACCCCAAAAATGAGTGCTTCGAGAAAATAACATGGCTGCTAAACCAAAAAGAATACTGACTGGAATTATCCAAAATAAGGTGGTAAAACTCATTTCGGGGATAATTGGAATACTATAATGGGTATGTTTTATGTGCCAAAACTCAACAGTGAAATAAGCGATGTATGCTGTCAAAAAGGACAATGGAATGCTTTTGTAACTGATTCTGCTAAAATAAAGAACCTCCAAAGCAAACAAGGCTCCAGCCAAAGGAGTTCCAAAAACGGAAGCAAAACCTGCACTTATTCCCAGAATGATTAATGTCTTTCTGTCGGTAGTATCAAGTTTATCTCTCGACTGCGCTCGAGATGATAGTCTTGTGAATTGATCGGCGATGGCACCACCCATTTGTACTGCGGTTCCTTCACGACCCGCTGAACCTCCAAAAAGATGCGTGATTAAGGTGCCAAAAAGTACTAAGGGAGCCATTTTTAAAGGAATTATTTTTTGAGGATTCTCGTATTCTTCCAGCAATAAATTATTGCCTTTAACTACAGATTTACCCCAATAATAATAGAGCAATCCTATTATCAGTCCGCCTATTGGCAAAAGCCAAATCATCCAGTTGTTGTGTTCCCTATATTTTGTAACCCAATCCAGTGCCACTAAAAAAAAGGCAGATGCCGATCCAGAAAAAATGCCTGTCAATACACAAATGAGAATCCATTTGAGTGTGACAAGCATTATTTTTTTAGTATTTTCTAAATTCATTACCTTAATTAAAGAAGTATTTTTTACAAAAGTATTATAATCCTTCCTGAATTAATGGTTTTTCAGAAGCTATAGCTGTAAATTCGATTTCAACTAAATATTCAGGTGCTACGAGTTGATTAATTCCGTAGAACCCAGTGGTTGGTTTTATGTCTTTAAAAAACTTGGCATGAGCAGTTGCAACAGCTTCAAATGTAGAAACGTCAGTAGTAAATATGCGGGTACGAATGACATCTTTCATGCTTACATTCAGGTCTTCCAGAACTTTTTCTACGCGCTCTAAAATGTTTAGTGTTTGGGCATGAGCATCGTCAGCTTTTACTTTTTCACCATCAACAATGGCTACCGTTCCTGATACTTCAATGATGTTTCCAATGCGTACTGCACGGCAATATCCCATTTTGTCTTCCCAAGGTGAACCTGTCAATATGTTTTCTCTTTTCATTTTAATTGTGTTTAGGTATTACTTACATTGTTTAAATGCAATTTTTGGTGTGGCATAATATTTGCAATTTATAAAAAATACTGAAATGAAAAACAGTAATTTTTAATTAAAAACTTCAATTTTTACTGAGAATTGTTAGAATATTTTAGGTTCTAAAAGGCAATAAATTTAAAAATTGAATGTTATAAATGAAAGTTAAATTATGCCATAATTAGTCATTTTATATGATTAGTTTTTTATTTTTAAAATTTTACAAGCACTGATAAATTAATCTAAAAAAGTTATGAAAAGGATTTTATTTTTAATGATTGCAATAAGTATGTCTTTAAGTGGATATGCTCAGAATGAATTTAGTTCAAAATTTACGCCTATTCCACTCAAAAATAATGCCCCTAAAATTAAAAAAGTAACTCCGCCAAAAGCAGAGATTCCTCCTATAAAGACTCCGAATGTATTTAAAAATCCAGAACTTTTAAACCCGAATCCGAATCCTTCACTTTCGATTACTCCGACCACTAATTTTTCAATGACTCCGAAAAATGAATTTATTAATCCGGGAGATGTTTACAGAGATAAATTAAACAAAAAGGAAGACAATTCTGAAGGTATCGTTTACAGAAAAAATCAAAATTTAGGAAATTTTACAACAAGTTCGCTTACTGCAAAAGTAAGATACAGAGATGCGGCTTATGTGGATGGCGATAAGATTCGTGTGTACTTGAATGATAAAGTCGTTGAATATCAAGTGAATTTAGACAGTAATTTCCAGGGTTTTGAAATAGTACTGGAAAAAGGATTCAACAAGATAGACTTTGAAGCCTTGAATCAAGGAAGTTCTGGTCCAAATACTGCTGAATTTCAGATTTATGATGACAATGGCGGTTTGATTTCGGCCAGTCAATGGAATCTTGGAACTGGTTTTAAAGCAACTATTATTGTTACAAAAGAATAATTTAGCACCGCTGATTTCTTAAAATGGATCAGCGGTAACTCTGAATTTCATATCAGATTTTACACTGATGTCTTGTGTTAAACTTTCTTTGATAACAGCTTTAGTTCTTATTTTGTAAGAAGATGCTTTGATGTATTTGTCTAATTTTTGAGAAGTACACGTTAGATTTATAGTATTTGAAGTCGAATTGATTTCATCTAAATAAGCCAATTCTATTTCGTCATTTGCATCTGTTGAAATGTATAAATGAATCGATTTTAAAAAACTGAATGACTTATTGCTTGGATCTGTGATGGTCAATTTCAACTCACTTAATTTTACATCTTTTACTAATTCAGCTTTGGTATTGTTGTTTTCAAAAGTGGAACTTGAATTTGTCGTGACATCTGGAGTTACCACATTAAATGCAGTACCAAGAGGAAATCCACTTTCAATTTTAAAAGTTGTTTGATTGTCTATTGAAAAAGTCAATAAATCATCAATCACATTACATGAAGTTATTAAAAGCAGTACAGTTACTATTGACACATAAATTTTTGTTCTCATTGAAATGTTGTTTTGTCTTAAATTATTTTTTTAGAATGTATAAGTTCACTTACGAAAATTATAGGATTCGGGTTTTTTTAGGATTATTTTAATTTGATTTTAGAGGAATAATCCAAGTGAGACAAATAAAAAGAATATTTTTCAAAAATCAATTTTTCAATTCAAAATATAAAAAGTATTTTTGCGCATGCAACACAACGTACTTATTTTAGATTTCGGATCGCAATATACACAGCTTATTGCGCGTAGAGTTCGCGAATTAAATATATTCTGCGAAATTTTCCCTTACAATCATTTTCCGAGTGATTTATCATCTTATAAAGCAGTAATTCTTGGAGGAAGCCCTTTTTCTGTTAGAGGAGAAGATGCGCCGCATCCTGATTTATCTCAAATTAGAGGAAAACTACCTTTGTTAGCCGTTTGTTACGGAGCACAATATTTATCTCATTTTAGTGGAGGTGAAGTAGCAGCTTCGAATACTAGGGAATATGGTAGAGCTAATTTGTCTTTCATAAAAGAGAATGAAGTTTTCTTTGAAGGTGTTTCAGAGAACAGCCAAGTTTGGATGAGCCATAGTGATAGTATTAAGGCATTACCAACTGATGGTGTGAAAATTGCAAGCACACATGATGTGGAATTTGCAGCGTATAGAATTGAAGGAGAAACCACTTATGCAATTCAATACCACCCTGAAGTTTTCCATTCTACGGATGGATCAAAAATGCTGGAAAACTTTTTAGTGAAAATTGCAGAAGTTCCTCAAAATTTTACACCAAATGCTTTTGTTGAAGAAATGGTGGCAGAATTAAAAGAAAAATTACAAGACGATAAAGTAGTTCTTGGTCTTTCTGGTGGAGTAGATTCTACAGTAGCGGCAGTTTTATTGCATCAAGCTATTGGGAAAAACTTGTACTGTATTTTTGTAAATAATGGGTTGCTTCGTAAAAACGAATTCCAAAACGTATTAGATCAATACAAAGGAATGGGTTTAAACGTAAAAGGAGTAGATGCCGGAGATCGTTTCTTATCTGAATTAGCAGGTGTAAGTGACCCGGAAACCAAACGTAAAATTATTGGACGTGTATTTATCGAGGTTTTCGATGATGAATCACACCTTATAGAAGATGTAAAATGGTTAGCACAAGGAACAATTTATCCTGACGTTATTGAATCAGTTTCGGTAAAAGGACCTTCGGCGACTATTAAATCACACCATAATGTAGGAGGTTTGCCTGATTACATGAAATTAAAAATTGTGGAGCCTTTGCGTATGCTTTTTAAAGATGAAGTGCGCAGAGTAGGAGCTTCATTAGGAATTGACCCAGAATTATTAGGAAGACACCCTTTCCCAGGACCAGGATTGTCTATTAGAATTTTAGGAGATATCACGCCGGAGAAAGTTAGAATTTTACAAGAAGTAGATTCTGTTTTTATCGAAGGATTGAAATCTTGGGGATTATACGACAAAGTTTGGCAGGCAGGAGCAATTTTGCTTCCGGTTAATAGTGTAGGTGTAATGGGCGATGAGCGTACTTATGAAAAAGTGATTGCGCTTCGTGCAGTAGAATCTACGGATGGTATGACCGCTGACTGGGTACATTTACCGTATGATTTCTTGATGAAAGTATCTAATGATATCATCAATAAAGTAAAAGGAGTCAATAGAGTGGTGTATGACATTAGTTCAAAACCGCCAGCAACTATTGAGTGGGAATAATAATTTAGATTGTAATCTAATCTTTTGAACATCATTGTTTTTAATGTTCTCTATAAAACGGTATCAGATTTTTGGAATAAAATTTGATACCGTTCCGTTATTAATTATTGAATAATTTTATAAATAAAAATGATGAAATATTTTTTTGCGATTTGTATAACGGTTTTGTTTTTTAATTACAGCGTTTTTTCACAAGAAAAAACGACTACGCACAAAGTAGAGAAAGGAGAGACAATCAGTCAGATTGCAATAAAATACAGCGTTACTCCGTATGATATTTACCAATTAAATCCAGATGCACTAAGTGGTTTAAAACCCAATAGTGTTTTGCTGATTCCAAAAAGCAACGGGAGACAAAAAGTAGCGGTTCAAACTAAGTCAGTTGGGAAAACGGTAACCCATGAAGTAGCACCAAAAGAAACCTTGTATGGAATCGAAAAAAAATATGGTGTTTCTGACGAAGCGTTAAAACAAGCAAATCCTTTTTTGGAAAAAGATGGATTGCAAATTGGTCAAACCCTTACTATTCCTTCTGGCATTGGACAAAAAAATACTACTCCAGTGCAAACAAAAGTAGTGTATCATGATGTTCTTCCAAAAGAAACCAAATATTCTATTGCCAAGAAATATGGCATTACCATTGAAGAATTAGAGAAAAAAAATCCTGAAATAGTTTCGAATTTGCCTGTTGGGTATAAATTAGTTATCAAAGGAAATGCTCCAAAAGTGGATAAAACTGCACCGGCGGTTGAAGCTAAAAAAGAAATTGTAAAAGCCAGTCCCGAAAAAGTTTCTACTGCAGTCAATTATTTAAATTATACGGTAAAACCAAAAGAAACACTTTATAGTTTGTCAAAAATGGCAGGAATGAGTCAAGAAGGATTAATTGCTCTTAATCCTGCTTTGTCTCAAGGTGTTGTGGAAGGTATGATTTTGAAATTTCCGGCAACGATTAATATCCCACAAGAAACTAAAAAAGAATACGCTGTAATCTCAAAGAAAAGTAACGGTAGAAAGAAATTAGTGCTGCTTTTGCCTTTCAATATTTCAAAAATTGAAGGAGATACGGTCAATTCGACTGCAATGCGCTTGAAAAAAGACAAGTTCTTGAACATGACTTTAGATTTTTATGCAGGAGCTTTGGTGGCGATTGATTCTGCTAAACAACTCGGACTTGCTATAGATGTGAGTATTTTTGATTCTCAAGAAACTAAAAATACCTCTAATGTTGCTGGAATAATCAAAGAAAATAATCTCGAAAATTCAGATGCTATCATTGGACCTTTCTATCAAAATAATGTGGAGAGAACAGCTGAACTATTAAATGCAAATCAAGTGCCGGTGATTTCTCCTTTATCAAAAGATACAGGTAATTCGTTTAGCAATATGCTTCAAACGATTCCTACTGCCACAGCAGTTAAAAATGCGATGTTCGATTTCATGAGAGCAAAAAATGGGAATATTATAGCGGTAGTGGATAAGAAAAAAGAATCGGTTATTCAGTATATTAAAGAGAATCATAAAGATGTAAAATTTTCAACGCTTACTGCAAATGGTGGTGTATCTGCTGAAAATTTGAAAAGTTTATTTGTAAAAGACAGAATAAACTATGTGGTGATGGAAACTGGAAACACCGGAATGATTAAATCAACAATGGCGACTATGTTAGGTGCTATGGCTGCTTATAAAGTGCAATTGGTTATTTTGGAACCAAATGAAACATTAGATACTGATGAGATTAGTTTTGTGAATTTAACAAAATTGAAATTAATGTATCCTTCTGTTACTCGTGAAAACGAATCTCCTGAAGCTTTAGTTTTCGAAAAAGAATTTAAAAAGAAAAACAAAATTTATCCTAGTGCATTTGCAACTCGAGGTTTTGATATTACTTTTGATACCATGATGCGATTGTCACAAGACAAGAAATATCAAGAAACGATTGAAACTACAGCTACGGAGCAAGTAGATAATAAGTTCGAATTTTACAAAAAAGAAGATGGTGGCTATATTAATAAAGGAGTGTATATCTTATATTATGACACTGATTTAACTATAAAACAAGCAAACTAATGACATCAAAAGTGACATATTTAGGGGATTTAAGAACCTCTTCCATTCATTTACAATCAGGAAATGAAATTATTTCAGATGCTCCAGTAGACAATAATGGAAAAGGCGAGGCTTTTTCTCCAACGGATACCGTAGCCAATGCTTTGGCAAGTTGTATGATGACGGTTATGGGGATAAAAGCACGTGATTTAGATGTTGATTTGAAAGGCTCCACTGCTGAAGTTACTAAAATCATGAATGCCGAACCAAGACGCATCGGTGCAATCGAAATTACTTTTGAAATGTATGGAGAAGCGGATCAAAAGAATAAAACTATTTTGGAAAGAGTTGCCATGACTTGTCCTGTTTTTCTGAGTTTAAATAGTGAAATCGAAAAGCGTATTATTTTTAACTGGAAATAAAGAGGTTTGAGGAGCAAGAGGTAAGAAACAAGAAGTATTAATAGTTCTTGTTTCTTATCTCTTGCTTCTTTTTTATTAAAAAAATGGATCAAAATCAAAAACAACTCATCAAACTTGCTCATACTAAAATGCCTTTTGGTAAATACGAAGGAAAGTATCTTATTGACTTGCCTGAATATTATGTGGTTTGGTACAGCAATAAAGGATTTCCGAAAGGCGAGTTAGGGCAGCAGCTTCAACTGATTTATGAACTAAAATTGAACGGATTAGAGGAATTGATACGAAATATTAAAAAAAGATACCCGAAACCACTTTAATTTATGAATTCAATAATGTTCTGAATTTTAAATTAGAACGTTTACCAATTCTTAAATTTCCAAATTATCTCATTTTCAAATTAGCTTTTTCTCAATTTATAATTGTATTTTTGCCAAGTTTTTTACACAACTACAACACAAACAACAACAGAATGAATCAAACGAAATATATTTTTGTCACTGGCGGTGTGACTTCTTCTCTGGGGAAAGGAATCATAGCAGCATCATTGGCAAAATTGTTACAAGCCAGAGGGTATCGTACAACTATCCAAAAGTTTGACCCTTATATTAATGTAGATCCAGGAACATTAAATCCTTATGAACATGGGGAATGTTATGTTACTGATGATGGAGCAGAAACAGATTTAGATTTAGGACATTACGAGCGTTTCTTGAATGTTCCTACTTCTCAGGCGAATAATGTTACTACTGGAAGAATTTATCTTTCGGTTATTGAAAAAGAAAGAAGAGGAGAATTTCTTGGTAAAACGGTACAAGTTGTACCTCATATTACCAATGAAATTAAAGATAGAATGCAATTGCTTGGTAAATCAGGTGATTATGATATTGTAATTACGGAGATTGGTGGAACGGTAGGAGATATTGAATCTTTGCCTTACATAGAATCCGTTCGTCAATTGGTTTGGGAATTAGGGGAACACAACGGAATTGTGATTCATCTTACTTTGGTACCTTATTTGGCTGCTGCAGGAGAATTAAAGACTAAACCAACGCAACATTCCGTTAAAACTTTGATGGAAAGCGGTATTAAAGCGGACATTTTAGTTTGTAGAACAGAGCATGAAATTTCTGAAGAATTAAGAAATAAATTGGCCTTATTCTGTAATGTAAAAAGAGAAGCTGTTATTCAGTCTATTGATGCTTCGACTATTTATGAAGTACCAAATTTAATGTTGGAAGAAGGACTTGATGTAGTTGCATTAAAGAAATTAGATTTACCTAAAAAAGCGGCTCCGGATTTGAAGAACTGGAATACTTTTTTACGCAGATTGAAACATCCAAAGCATACAGTAAACATCGGTTTGATTGGTAAATATGTAGAAATGCAAGATTGTTACAAATCTATTTTGGAAGCATTCATTCACTCAGGTGCAGCAAATGAAACCAAAGTTAATGTGATTTCTATTCATTCAGAACATATTGACGCAACAAACATAAACGAGAAATTAGCCGGTTTAGACGGAATTCTTGTTGCTCCTGGTTTTGGAGAAAGAGGAATTGAAGGAAAAATCGAAGCAGTTCGTTATGCCCGTGAAAATAAAGTGCCGTTTTTCGGAATTTGTTTGGGTATGCAAATGGCAATTATCGAATATTCAAGAAATATTGTAGGCTATGCTGATGCAAATTCTACTGAAATGAACGAGCATACTTCCCATCCGGTTGTAAACCTTATGGAAGAGCAAAAAACGATTACTGATAAGGGAGGAACAATGCGTCTTGGTGCATGGAAATGTGATATCAAACAAGATTCATTGGCATATAAAATTTACGGAAAAGAGACTATTTCGGAACGTCACCGTCACCGTTATGAGTACAACAGTAATTATGTAGCGCAATTGCAAAATGCAGGATTAATAGCTTCGGGTGTGAATCCAGATACAGGATTGGTTGAGATTATAGAAATAGAAAATCATCCATTTTTCATTGGGGTACAATACCATCCGGAATACAAAAGTACGGTAGCGAATCCGCATCCTATTTTTGTGAATTTTGTAGCAGCAGCGGTTCAGGCAAAGAAAAAATAACTGGAAATGATTTGGTTCCAATAAACGGTACACTTTAAACTTTTAAACTTTTTTTAATTATAATGGAACAAAAAAAATTTGATCTCAATTCGATTATAGGTTTTGCATTAATTTTTGGTATTTTGGTTTGGATTATGTACCAAAATCAGCCAGATCCTAAAGTGGTTGCCGCTGAGAAAGCCCAAAAAGAGTTTGCAATTAAGCAGGCTAAAGCCAAAGAATTAGAGGCGAAAACTGTTGCAAAAGCTACTATTGCCGTTGCAGCGACTGGAGATTCTACACAATTGGCCCAATTGCAAAAAACATTAGGGAATTTTGCTTATTCTGCTACGCTTCCTTCAGCTACAGCTGGTTTTACAACTATTGAAAACGAATTGGTTAAATTAAAAATTGCCAATAAAGGGGGATTTATTGTTGAAGCTACTTTGAAAAAGTTTGAAAAATTCAAGAAAGGTTCTGGGCAATTAGTTGAATTGATAAAAGACAATAATGCTAATTTAAATGTACAATTGCTAACCAGCGATAACCGTACTTTAAATTCTAAAGACTTGTATTTTGAGCCTACTTTGACAAAAGTTGGAGCAGATCAAGTGTTGTCCATGAAATTAAAAGCGGGAGCTAATGAATTCTTGGAATACAAATACATATTAAAACCAAACGATTACATGATTGGTTTTGATATTCGTTCTCAAGGATTGAACAAAGTTTTAAATACAGCTAAACCGTTGGATTTAGAATGGAACTTGAAAACCTTTAGAAATGAGAAAAGTGTATCTTACGAAAACCGTTATACTGAAATTTATTTTGAGCATAAAGAAGGAAAAGTTGATTACGCTGGTTTAGGTCAATCAGAAGAATCAGGTCTTGAAAAAGCAACTTTCGTAGCTTTCAAACAGCACTTTTTCTCAACGATACTATTGTCAAAAACTCCTTTCGAAACAGCTAAAGTGAAGTCTGATAATTTGGTAAAAGATGATAAAATCGATACCACTTTTACGAAACAATTTAAAGCAAATATCCCATTAGCTTTTGAAAATGGAGAATTAGATCATAAAATGAGTTGGTACTTTGGTCCAACAGATTACAAGACTTTAAGTCATTATGATAAAAATTTAGAAAAAATCATCTCATTAGGTTGGGGAATTTTCGGATGGATCAATAAAATTATTTTTATTCCATTATTCGGATTTTTAAGTACTTATATAGCTTATGGAATTGCTATTATTATTTTTACAATAATTATAAAATTAGCAATGTCGCCTATTACATTCAAATCTTTCTTGTCACAAGCCAAGATGAAAGTATTGCGACCTGAGATTACAGAATTGGGAGAAAAATTCAAAAAAGACCCAATGAAGAAACAACAGGAAACTATGAAATTGTACAATAAAGCAGGAGTAAATCCTATGGCAGGATGTATTCCAGCCTTGATTCAGCTTCCTTTTATGTATGCCTCGTTTCAGTTTTTTCCATCAGCTTTTGAATTAAGACAAAAGAGCTTCCTTTGGGCAGATGATTTATCTTCTTTTGATGAAATAATACGTTTGCCTTTCTATATTCCTTTTTACGGAAATCACATCAGTTTGTTTCCAGTGCTTGCTTCGATTGCTATTTTCTTCTATATGAAAATGACTTCTGGTGACCAACAAATGGCGGCTCCGCAACAAGAAGGAATGCCGGATATGGCGAAGATGATGAAAATCATGATTTATGTATCGCCAATCATGATGTTGTTTTTCTTTAATAGTTATGGTGCGGGATTGAGTTTGTATAACTTTATTTCCAATCTAATTACTATTGGGATTATGATTGTCATCAAAAGATACTTTATCGATAGTGATAAGATTCATGCTCAAATTCAAGAAAATAAATTGAAAGAGCCGAAAAAACAAGGTAAATTCCAGAAAAAATTGCAGGAAGTTATGGAACAAGCCGAAGCTCAAAAAGCACAACAAAAGAAAAAGTAATAAATAAAAAAATCTCGATATATTTCGGGATTTTTTTATTTACATATAATTTAAGCGATCCAAATTCGTTATTATAAAAAAGTAATTATGAAGACATTTTGTAAAAAAGGACTGTTAGTTTTAATGTTTTTGAATGTGTTCTCTTTTTATGTACAAACAGATTTCAATAAGCTAGATGATAAAGGGAAAAAGCACGGAGTATGGAAAGGGTTTTATGAGGAATCAAAAAGACCCAGATATGAAGGGACTTTTGATCACGGAAAAGAAATTGGAGTTTTTAATTTTTACGATGATACCAAAGCTAAATCCATAATTGCCACAAGGGAATTTAATGCAAAAGACAATTCAGCGTATACCATTTTCTATGACCAGAATAAGAATAAAGTAAGTGAGGGTAAAGTGGTTAATAAATTATTTGAAGGACAATGGAAGTACTACCATCAAGCTTCAAAAAATATTATGACTACAGAAAATTACGTAAATGGTAAGCTGGAAGGTTTGCGTACCGTTTTTTATATCAGTGGAAAGATAGCAGAAGAAATCAGTTATAAAAATAATTTGAAAAACGGTTTTTATAAAAAATATACTGAAAAAGGAATTTTATTGGAAGAGTCAATTTTTAAGAATAACATCTATAGCGGTTTAGCAATTTTTAGTGATACAAATGGGAATGTAGTTTCTAAAGGACAGTTTGTAAATGGTAAAAAATCCGGAATTTGGCAGTTTTTTGAAAAAGGGAAATTAGTAAAAGAAACGAATATGAGTTTTCCGGAGAATGCAACAAAATCCAAAAATAATTAACTTTATAGTTAACAAATACTGTTGTAAATCTTTTGTAACTTTGCATCCTTGTAAAATTATAATTTTTTGAAGATGAAGCGTGTTGTTGTAGGACTTTCTGGAGGTGTAGATTCAAGTGTTGCTGCTTATTTATTGCAACAACAAGGGTATGAAGTCATAGGACTTTTTATGAAAAATTGGCATGATGATTCGGTTACTATTTCTAATGAATGTCCGTGGCTTGAAGACAGTAATGATGCTTTATTAGTTGCTGAAAAGTTAGGAATTCCTTTCCAAACAGTTGATTTGAGTGAAGAATACAAAGAGAAAATCGTGGACTATATGTTCAACGAATATGAAAAAGGACGCACTCCAAATCCTGATGTGCTTTGTAACCGCGAAATAAAATTTGATGTTTTCATGAAAATCGCTTTAAGTCTTGGTGCCGATTATGTGGCTACCGGACATTATTGCCAAAAAAGTGAAATCGAAGTAAACGGAAAAACGGTTTATCAACTGAAAGCCGGTGCTGATACTAATAAAGATCAATCGTATTTTTTGTGTCAATTATCTCAAGAGCAATTGGCAAAATCATTATTTCCTATTGGCGAATTGACAAAACCGGAAGTTCGTGAAATAGCGGCTCAAATGGATTTGATTACTGCCGAAAAGAAAGATTCACAAGGATTATGCTTTATTGGAAAAGTACGTTTGCCAGAGTTTTTACAGCAAAAATTGCAACCAAAAGACGGAATTATAATTCAAATTGATAAAAACGATCCTGTTTACAGTTTTGAAAAAGACGGCGAATTAGCTTTGGAAGATAGTTTGATGTCTGATGCACGAAAGATTCCGTACACTCCAGACATGGGTAAAGTAGTGGGAAAACATCAAGGTGCTCATTATTTCACTATTGGACAACGTAAAGGACTAAATGTTGGAGGAACAACTGATCCGTTGTTTATTATTGCCACTAATGTGGAAACCAATACTATTTATACTGGATTGACCAGCCAACATCCTGGATTATTCAAGAGCGCCTTATTTATAGAAAAAAATGAAGTGCATTGGATTCGTGAAGATTTGGCTTTGGCCAATGGAGAAACCATGGAAGTAATGGCTAGAATCCGATACAGACAACTTTTGCAGAGTGCTACCTTGCATCAATTTGAAAACGGAATGTACGTTGCCTTTGACGAACCGCAATCTGCAATAACAGAAGGGCAATTTGTGGCCTGGTATTTAGGGGAAGAATTAGTTGGTTCGGGAGTAATTTCTTAGTTTAGTACTTTATTTATAAAAAGCTCTAAAAACAAATGTTTTTCTGGGATTAAAACATCCTGAAAATCAATAATAATGATTCAATCCCAGCGATAGTTGAAGTTTTTAGGACTAAACAAATAAAGTTACTATGAAAAAAACCTACATATTTCTTTTTTTACTGATTACTTCAGCTGCTTTTTCCCAACAAGATGCTTGGGTATATTTTAATGCAAAACCCAATTCCCAATTTTATTTAGATACACCTTTGGAAATGCTAACCCAAAGAGCATTAGATAGAAGGACCAATCAAAATATTGCTATAGATTTTAAAGATGTTCCAGTTGAGGAATCCTTTATTGATCAAGTAAAATCAGCAACGGGAATTACTGTTATGGCAAAGTCCAAATGGATGAATGCGGTCCATGTTCGTGGATCACAATCAAATATAAATGGATTGGCAATGCTTTCTTTTGTCAGTAAAGTTGATTTTGCAAATAAAACACTGAATCAAACTGCAAAAATAGCGAAGCTGTCAAAAATAAAGAGGGTAAATAAAACTAAGAAAACCAAAATTGACTATGCTTATGGTACTTCATCGAATCAAATTCAGATGCTTAATGGGCATCAGTTGCACCAACAAAATTATACAGGTTCCGGTAAAATAATAGCGGTTTTAGATGCTGGATTTCCGGGAGTGAATACCATTCAGCCTTTTCAAAGATTAAGAACAAATAACCAGATTTTAGGAGGTTATAATTTTGTATTAAGAAATCCTGATTTTTATACTGGAGTTTCACACGGAACTTCGGTACTTTCTTCAATGGGTGGCTACAAAGAAAATTCGTTAGTGGGAACTGCACCAGATGCATCTTATTATTTATTCATCACCGAAGATGATACCTCAGAAAATCCTGTTGAAGAATCGCTTTGGGTTGAAGCAGCAGAAACAGCCGATAGTTTAGGAGTGGATATTATCAATACTTCTTTGGGGTATTTTGATTACGATAATGATGCGTATAGTCATACATATAGTGAAATAAATGGTACAACTGCATTCATATCCCGTGGGGCTGAAATTGCATTTAGCAGAGGTATGATTATAGTGACATCGGCTGGTAATTCAGGTGGTACATCAGATCCACATATTGCGGTTCCTGCAGATGCAGCTTCGGTAATTGCTGTTGGTGCAGTAAATTCTTCAGAAGTATTAACTTCGTTCAGTTCAGTAGGACCTTCATTTGACGGAAGAATAAAACCGGAAGTTATGGCACAAGGTCAAGCGGCAATAGTGTCAGATGCTGCGGGAAATATTGTGACTGCTAATGGAACATCTTTTTCAAGTCCTATAATGGCAGGAATGATTGCTTGTTTATGGCAGGCATTTCCCCAAAAAACAAATCGGGAAATTAGAGAATTAGTATTAAAATCAGCGGATAAATTTTCCACTCCCAATAATCAATATGGATTTGGAATTCCTGATTTTGCATTGGCCTTAAATAACCAGTTGGCTTTAGAATCCTTTTCTAAAGATGATTTTATTCTTTATCCCAATCCAGCAAGTGATACCGTTTCGGTTTCTTTACCTGCAAAATTTGATATGGGTACAGTATTTATTTATTCCATTTTAGGACAAAAAGTTTTAGAACAAGAAATAACGCCACAGGCATCTATTATTTCATTGAAATCTCTGAATGAAGGAGTGTATCTTTATAAAATGGAATCAGATGGTTTTTCTAAAACGGGAAAAATAATTAAAAAATTATAGCAGCAATAGTACATGAATAAAATCACAGAACTTTTTAAAATTAAATATCCAATTATTCAAGGAGGAATGATTTGGAATAGTGGTTATAAATTAGCAAGTGCAGTGAGTAATGCCGGAGGTTTAGGATTGATTGGCGCAGGTTCCATGTATCCTGAAGTTTTACGGGAACACATTCAAAAATGTAAAAAGGCCACTTCAAAACCTTTTGGAGTAAACGTCCCGATGTTGTATCCCAATATCGAAGAAATCATGAAAATTATTGTTGATGAAGGTGTAAAAATCGTTTTCACTTCGGCTGGGAATCCAAAAACATGGACTTCTTATTTGAAAGAAAATGGCATAACTGTTGTTCATGTAGTAAGCAGTTCTGTTTTTGCATTAAAAGCACAAGACGCAGGTGTTGATGCAGTTGTTGCCGAAGGTTTCGAAGCCGGCGGACATAATGGTAGAGAAGAAACTACTACGCTTACGCTGATTCCGATGGTAAAAGAAAAAATTACCATTCCGTTGATTGCCGCTGGTGGTATTGCAACCGGTCGTGGTATGCTAGCAACTATGGTACTGGGAGCAGATGGAGTTCAGGTAGGAAGTAGATTTGCAGCATCATTAGAATCATCGGCACATGATAATTTTAAGGAAACGATTATAAATCTTAAAGAGGGCGATACACAACTGACTTTGAAAGAACTCGCTCCTGTTCGATTGATTAAAAATAAATTTTATCAGGATGTTCAGGAATTGTATGAAAAATGTCCAACCAAAGAAGAATTAATAGATTTGCTGGGAAGAGCAAGGGCAAAACGTGGTATGTTTGAAGGCGATTTAATCGAAGGAGAATTAGAGATTGGACAAATAGCAGGATTGATTCACGATATAAAACCAGCCGCAACAATCATTCAGGAAATGATAGCCGATTTTGAAACAGCCAGAAAAGAAATAGTTAATTTTGATTTTTAATTTATTAGGAATGACAAAGACAAAAATATATATAGTATTACTTTTTTTAGTAATGGGATTACAGCATTCTTTTGGTCAAAATTATAAGTTTAAAACTTCGGGTTTTAGCGTTTTAGAAAAAACAGAAAAAGGAAAATGGGGGAAGTGGTCTGATCTAGATTTAGTCAATATTTTAGTCACATTGGATACCGATAAAAATAGAATAGTGGTGTATTCCCAAATCATTCAACTGTTTGAAATCATAGATTATCAACCTATTGAAGAGAATGATACTGATATTGTTTACTCTTTTACCTGTAAGGATAATGAAGGATTAGATTGTACCGTTTCTATCATCACCAGAAAAAAACAGGATAATAGGAAGCAATTGTATATCAATTATGAAGATCGGATTATTGTGTATAATATTTTCAATATGTGATGAATTGTGATTTATATTTTTCTTAAGTCTATAGTTTAATAAAAATAGAAGCCCAACGAATTGTTGGGCTTCTATTTTTTATTTAGTCACAATTAGAACAATTTTATTGAAATCTGCAGCGGCATTAATTACTGCTTTATAAGATTCAAAAGTAGATAAAGGATAATTTATTATATTATAAAATTCTGTGTTTTCAACTGTTATTTCTTCATTTTCTTTAATGAATTTACTGTTGAAAGCAGCTTCTGTTTTTCCATTTATATCAGTTTTGAAATCCATAACGAATTTATCTAGATTTTTGACTGACGCTCCTTTAGGGAGTATAATCTTAATTGTTCTAGTATAATAATGAGGATAATCAATTTCTACAGGTAATACCCTTTTGTTTTCCTGGTAAAATTCCATTTGTCTTCCAATGGTTTGTCCCACAGAGAATAAATAATTTTCACCTGCTTTTTGGATAAGGTCTTTTCCTTCGAAAGTTACATTCATTATAAAAGGTTTTTTTCCTACAAAATCGGTTCCGTCATTTTCAGTCGTCAAGGTTTGATATTCGGTTTCTACAGTGTAGTTTTCAGCTACGCTTTTCAACATCGTTTTGTATTGTTCTGCTGAAGCAAAATCTTTAATAGGTTGAAAATTTAAACCAGCATATCCGCCAAAAGCAATACGACTGTTTACACTAGGATTCTCTATGTCTTTAGTGAAATCAATGGTTATGTCCATAAAATCATGAGTGATTTCTGTACCTGGAATTTCGATAAAACCGATTTCACTAATTCCCATAGGTACTCCCGAAAATATTTTTTCTTTTAGAAATAAACCATTGTTATTGGCTAGTCTTACAGGAATAAGAGGAATACGATATTCAATTTCTGTTGGAGTTAAATACTTTTTGATTGTTGGGAAATAAATTAAAAGGTCACTCAGGTTTTCATAACTCTCAAAATCTTTATCAAATGGAATTTTATATCTGTTAGAAGTAAAAACAACGTTATTTTCTATCTTAAAATTTTTAAAAACTGCTAAGTAAAGTTTTAGAATATCAATTTCGCTTGCTTGTTTAGATGCAATTACATCAGATAGGGTTGTTTTTTGGTCTATATATTTACCATAAGCAATTGTTTTTTTGATTTTGTTTTCAATATTCCAAATCTGTTCTTGTAGATCGTTTGATTTGGCAATACTTTTGCAAAAATCATCAATCGCTTTTATTTCTTTTTTATCCAATGTAGGATTCAGTCTTTCGTGTAAATTGGTTGCAAATTCTTTAAAATTATATAAATTATTTGCTCCGCTATAAGTGTTCCCATCTAGTTTGTAACGGAATAATTTTAACTTAACATCCCAATTAGAATATTGTTCATCGTCATTTAAGGCAATTATATTTTTTTCAGAAATACTAAGTACCGATTTTTTTTCAAATTTTTTGCTGTCTATTATTGGTTCAGCTAATCCATTATAATTTTTTGTTTTGAAAATTAAATGTTCTGGATAAATTAATTCAAAATTCAAGTTTGCTATTGGATATTGGTCTTGCATTTTGTAAGTTTTCCCATTTAGGTCAGGTGTCTCCTCTAATAAATAAAACTTTTCTATAACTGCTCCTTTTTCTAGCCCGTTAATGGCAAAGTAGTTGTATTTAACTCCTTTCTCTTCATCATTTTCTTCTTTTATGTCGTTCTTGTCTAAAGTAATAATTTTGCCATTTTTCAGGATAACTCTCGCTTTATTGGCAATGACATTTTCATTTTTGCCAAACGGAATGTAAATTTTATTATTTCGTTCTATCGCATCATCAGAATTAATGAATATTTTTTCATGTAATAAGCGATATTGTTTGACATTTTTGCCAGCTACCGCTATTTCAATCTTCATAATACGATCCAGAATTACCTCTTTTTCATTTTTGTACTGTTCTGGGATTTCAATACTTGCTTTTTCATTCCAATCATAGTTTTTGAAAGTGTATTCATGTTCTTGGGCATAAAACATGCTACAATTTAGTATTGTTGCAAAAATAAAAATTCTTTTTAGGATGTTTTGTTTCATTATTTTTCTAATAAAATTAAAGTTTCGGTATAGTTGTTTTTTAGTTTTTTGATGGTTTCATTCCAAAGCTGGAAATCAGTGTTTTCAAGTAGGATTTTCTTTTGTTTCAGTTGAATGTTTAACAATAATGTGTTGTTTTTTATTTCATAGATAAAGTCGGCCTTTAAAAGTTCATTATCTAAAGTGAAGTTTTTTGGAAGGTATTTTATACTGCAATTTTGAGGGATTTCTAATTCATATCTCGTATTGAAATACGTTAGAAATTCAAATTCATATTTTGAAATACGACCTTTCTCAATAATCATTTTGTCATAAATCTTATCTAAAAAAAGATTAATGTATATTTCTTTATCAACTTTTACAATATAATTATCTAAATCAAAATTGAAGTTGATTACATAGGGTTTATCTCTTTCTTCTTGGTTTTCTTCGGAATATTCTTTTAGGTTGAATTTATTATTACCTTTTAAAACCATCTCTTTAATCATTTCAAAGCGGGTTTTATTTGATGCATCACCTATTCTGGACAACGTATGGCTTCGGTTATATCCTTGAAGTTCTAATTTTCCGGAACCTATTAGTTTATTTTTTTCAATAGCCAATTTGACCACTTCTTTGATTTCATTTTTTTCGGCAGCAACAACAGGTACAGATATAATTTTATAACTTCCGTTTTCATTAAGCATAGCTTCTTTTCCTTGGATAAAAGCCGTAGGAATACCATATCGGGTTTCTTTGTCTGTTGCGTCTAAAAACAAATAATCTTCGCCATCCTTAAAAATAGCTATCATATGATTGTCTACTGATGGTGTTGGTATTTCTGCATAGGAATATGGAATTGTTCTTGTGCCAATCCATGCAAGATTCACATTTTTAATGTTAGCATATTTTGCCATACTGGATATGATACTCGCCATGTCCTTACAGTCTCCAAATTTTCTTTCGAAAACAAAATTAGCTTCTCGAGGGATAAAACCTTCGTAACCGTTCTCAAAAGCAATGTATTTAATGTTGTTTTTTACCCAATAAAAAATGCTTTTAATTTTGTCAGCATCATTTATATGGTTTTTTGTGAGGTCTAATGACAAAGCTTTTAAATCAACATTTTCTTTTTGGTTCAAATTTTTCACAAAACCTTTGTAATACTCAAATAATTTGTTTTCATTGCCTAATACTTCAATTACTTTGTTGTCTATTATATAGTCTTTGATGTAGATATTGATATGGGGTACAATGTATAAGAACCCAGGAGAATTATTTTCAAATTTTAACGGTGTTATATTTTTCAAAGTCCATTTATAAATCCATTTTCCTTTTTTTTCTGTTTTTGAAAAAATAATATTGTTGTTAGGATCATTGAAAATTTTGTAGCCAATAGTAATTTCTTTATCCGTTTTAATTTCTAAACTGGAATTTTGGATGGGGATATTGTTGCCAAAAATAAATTTGTGTAAAAGATAGGGATCCATAAATTCTGTTTGATAATCGTAAACTTTTTTAGATCCTGCCTCTAGATTTGGGAAGGTAAGTACCCGTTCCTTTACATCATTATAAAAAACGGAACTTTCTTGAGCTTGTTTTTCAGTAGTTTGAGTAACTTTAATTTTTCTTTCTTTTCCGTTTTCATTGATAATAGAATAGGCATCATAACTTTTTAATTTTATTAATTCTGAATAGGAAAAAGATTCTTTATTATTCTGTATCCCATTCGCTGTTAAAATGATAGATTCATAATGATTATCCTGAATGATTTTTAGCTTTTTATCTTCAATAGTTATGTTGTAATTTTGAACATCATTTACAACGAGTTCATTATAATTAGGGTAGATGTTTTTATATTCTTGTAGTGTATTTTGTGCATTGGTAGTGAAAAGACAAAAACTATAAAGCCCCATGCAAAAAAAAGTTTTATTTAATAATTTCAACCAATTCATCTGAATCATATTTTTTTGTTAGTACTAACTTTCCATCATTGTAAATTAAAGTGTTTCCGTGTAATTCATCATTTTTATACATTGCAGTCAGCCATGGTTTTTTGTCTTCTTTGAAGTATTCTTGAGAACCTTCATAGTTGTTTTTGATGAAATGTTCTTTTTTATAAATAGCGCCATTTGCATAATATTCTATTCGTTCTCCATTCAATAAATTAGTCGTATAAGCACATTCAAATTCTGGTTTCCCTTCGTTGTTGTTAATGATAAATTCCCCTTCTAAACTCCCTTTTACAAACTGCATTTGAATGGCTGTTTTTCCATTTGGATACAAAGAAATAATTTCAGCAGTTTCTCCAATAACTTCTATCTTTTCATCCAACGCACCTGTTTTACTTTTACGAATATAATATGAAAGGTTATTGCTATTATATCCCAAAATTAAAATAGCATCCCCTTTTTGATTGTAATATACTTGTTCACCTTCGACAACTCCATTTATTATATTGTATTCTGTCATTTTTGATTTTGTATGATAATAACGGGTAGTCTTTCCGTTTTCTTCACCAAATGTATTCTCGTCACTTAATCGTATATTGCCTACCAAGTCATTTTGTTTATATGTCCCATTAATTTTTCCGCAATAGTAAATTCTTTCTGAATGTATAGTTCCAAGCGGATTGTAGGTTTTGTAAGTATTGTTTAATAAGCCATTTGCATATTCGTATTCAGCAATTGGCATATTGAGCTTGTCTTTGATTGTATACTTCCCATTTAATTTTCCGTTTACCATATTACAAACTTCTATAATTGTCCCATTATTATAGCTAAAGGTGAATTTTCCTGTTTTGTTTTTGTAATTGAAATCATTTTCTAATTCTCCCTTTGTGTTATAGCTAAGAAGCGACGATTTGTAATTATTGATGTAATTTTCTTTTTTGGCTACAGAACCATTTTGCCAATATGTCCTTTTTTCAAAATTCAAATTACCATCTGTAAAATATCCTTCTGTTTTTATTCTTCCGTCCGCATAAAAGGTCTTGGACGGACCATTCTGATATCCTTTGACATAGTTAAAAGTTTGATCTAATAATCCTTCTTCATACACTTCATATGTTCCATTAATAGTATCATTAGTGTAGTTTTTAATACTGTTTAACAAGCTGTTTTTGTAGTAATCAGTACTAAGTCCATTTCGTTTTCCGTTACTGTAAAATTCTTTTAATCTCAATACCCCTGATTCGTAATTATGGTTCCATTCATTAGCTTTTTTACCTTTTTCGAATGTTCCGGAAACTAATAATACCCCTTTGAAATTGTTTAGTTCAAAGGTGTTTTTAGTTAAATTGATTGCTACAGGTTTTAGATTGCTTTCAGAAAATTGAAGTCCGGATTTTAATTCTCCAGATTTATATTTTTCCTCAAAATATTTATTGTTATCGGTGTCGAAATAACTGTAGGATTCCAGTTCTTCATTCTCATTGTATAACGATTCGGTCGATTTTTTTCCATTTGCAAAAAAATCAGTTGCAGTTTTTATTTTCCCGTTTTCAAAAGTGTTTTCTTTTTCTAAAATGCTATTACTGTAAAAACTTTTATAGGAATTTTTATTTTTTCCATTGCTATATGAAGATTGTGTTTTAATCGTTTTTCCATCGTAATATTCAAAATAATCTCCTTCGATTTGATCGCTTATGTAATTAGAACTATCAATTAAATCGCCTAATTCATTATAGTTCAAAACGGCACCGTTCAATTTGCCTTTTGAGTACAGCATATTTGATTTTTGTGTTCCGTTTTCATACAGACAAATAAATTTTCCGTCCCGCTCACCATTTGTGAAATTAATTTCACATTGTTTTCCACCATTTGGGTAATACGATGTGCTAATTCCTTCCAATAAATCGTCTTTGTAATTTTCAATTAAATTAACTGAACCATTAGAGAAATAGGTAGTCCTTGTTCCGTTTAGTTTATTATTAGAAAAAGATTTTTCTTCCGTCAGATTTCCTTTTTCGTCATAATATTTTTGTATTCCCTCCAAAGCATCATTTTGAAAATTCAGATCCCCATTTAGATTACCATCTTCATTCAGGTATTTATATTTTCCTTCTTTTTTACCGTTTATTTGCGCACCAATAAGGTATGGTTTGTTGTTTTTTAAACTGACAATAACTTCTTGAGAATTTCCAAAAAGATTCAGGGTTCTTTTTGCATAAAAAGACCAAAATTCTTTCAACACATAATCTTCATTAAAAGTGTTTATCTTTTTCTTTTGCTCGCTAAGTTTTTTTCCTAATTTACTTTCCATTGAAAGGAGCATGTAATATGAAAATCCTTCAAATTGATTTCGCTGTATGAGATTTTTGACCCAAGGAATGTAAGTCGTTTCAAAAAAACCGTCTCCCATTTTATGTTCTAAGGTATATTCTGCGACAGCTTGTACTTGACGAATAACAACATCATCAATTTTTGATTTTATTTTATAAGCGCTTTTTAAAGGCAATTGATTTCTAAGAATAGTTTCTATTTCTTCAAAATTATCACCTGATTTAGAAAAAACTAATTTGTTATCTGCTAAATAATTTTCACCAAATTTAGCATTCAATTTTAATATTGCTTTTTCTGCATTACGCCCATTAGGAGCAATAATTAAATAACTCATTAAAGCTAATGTACCTTCTGTTATTTTTCCGTTATCAAATGCAATTAATCCTAATAGATAATGTGAAGAAGCATGATTTGGATCATTTGTTATGACACGTTTTAAAAGATTGACGCATTTTTGATTTTCTTCTTTTCTAAGATATAAAAGCGCAAAATTGTATAGAAAATTAGAAGAATTTGAAAGGTATTTTTCTCCTTCTTCAAAGATTTTTTCTGATTTTTCGTATTCTTTTTCATCGCTCAAGAAGCTTCCGTAAAGGGTGTAAAGTGAAGGAAGTTCATGCATTTTATCCTTTTTGTACAGATCTTCTAAAAGTACTTTTAATTCCTCTTTTTTTTCTAAAGCAGAAAGAGATAATATTTTTTCATATTGTGCATTGAGAAATTTAGGATCAATTGACATGATTTTATCAAATTCAATTATTGCCTCATTGTATTTTTCTGTATCGTAAAGTGTAATGCCTTTATTTATTATTGCATCATTATCGTATACAATGGAGTAGTCAGTTTGAGAATACGTTTTCGAAAAATAGCCGATAAGTATGGCAAAAAATATTTTTTTCATTTAGGATAGGAGTTTATCAAATATAAAAAAAATACTGACATTTGTAAGAAAATAAATGTTTTTATAAAGGTGTGTTACACAATATCCTTTATAAAATCATCATACTCTGAATAAAACAATTCCAGAGCATTCATTTTTTCATTGTAGAAGTCAAATATTTCATCCCAATAGTTGCGATTACTCACACCGACTCCTAGTTTCTCAACCCAAATTCTACTGATTGTTTTGCCACTTTCCAGTGTGTATTCTTTTTCGAAAACCAAGTCTTTGATGAAATCCTCGTCGAGAATAGTTCTTAGCGCTTCCAGTTTTTCAAAATAAGCAATTCTTTTTTCATCACTTCGATGTTCAATATCTATTAAAACTTGAGCTTTTTTATTGTCTACATAAAATTTAAAAGAAAAATCCTTGATTTTAGTATCGTATAATACCCATTTTCTAGGATATTTCTCTGCGAATGCAACCCAGAATTCTCGTTTTAATCTTTGTGTTTCTTCTTTGCTGTACATTTGTAATGACTTTTTGGTTATAGAAAAACTTGTGCAATTGTATTTTCTAAACTATATTTATATGCTGTTTTATATGCAAAAATAGACTTTGATTATGGATTTTCAAGAATTTTTACAGTATGTTCCTAAATTAATTGAAGCAAGGCTTCCAGCTTTTGATGCACATGTAAAAATGGCGCCTTTAGAACGATTGGAAAGCTTAAAGAGTATTAATATTGAAGATAAAAAGCCAAGAATTGCAGCAGTAATGATGCTTTTTTATCCTAAAAATGACACGACACATTTGGTGTTAATCGTCCGAAATTCCTATAAAGGAGTTCATTCTGCTCAAATTGCATTTCCGGGAGGTAAGTACGAACTGGAAGATGAAAATTTTGCTAAAACGGCACTTCGGGAAACGCATGAAGAGGTAGGAATTCATCCGGATAAAATTGAAATCCTTAAACCGTTTACAGAATTATATATTCCGCCAAGTAACTTTATGGTACATCCTTTTTTGGGTATCAGTAAAGAAGAATTGGTGTTTATACCGCAACCTTCTGAAGTGGCAAATATTATCGAGTTGCCTTTGTCAGTTTTTTTAGACGATGCACTTGTAGTAGATACAAATTTGACAACTTCTTACGCTGACAACATCAGTATTCCGGCTTTTAAAATTGAGGAGCATATTGTTTGGGGCGCTACAGCGATGATGTTGAGTGAGTTAAAAGAGGTGTTGAAAGAGGTTCTTGGAGAGTAAATTTTAATATTCTGCGTTAGAAAAGAGCGAATTAATTGGTTGGGTTTTTCAAATTGTTCTGTTGAATTCAAAGACCAACTTCAAATATAAATTTCGTAAGTTTGTAATCCAAATTCACAAAAAAATACACAATTTTATGGGATTGTTGAAGAGAAATCCTTTCGGACACATATTATTTATAAAAAAATGGCTAATCCGAATCTTTGGAGCCATGACACATAGACGCTATAGAGGATTTAATGAATTACAAATTGAAGGTTCGGAAATTATTAGAAATTTACCAGACAATAACGTACTTTTTATTTCCAATCACCAAACCTATTTTGCTGATGTTGTTGCTATGTTTCATGTTTTTAATGCAAGTTTGAGTGGCCGCGATGATACGATTAAGAATGTTTGCTATTTGTGGCAACCTAAAATGAATATCTATTATGTTGCTGCCAAAGAAACTATGCAGGCGGGATTATTGCCAAGAATCATGGCGTATGCCGGAGCAATTTCTGTAGAGCGTACTTGGCGTGCTAAAGGAGTTGATGTCCAGAAAAAAAAAGATATTAACCCTAACGATACTGAGAATATTAAAATTGCTCTAGCGGATGGTTGGGTAATCACTTTCCCGCAAGGGACAACAAAATCGTTTAAACCGGTTCGTAAAGGAACTGCTCATATTATCAAACAACACAGGCCTATTGTGGTGCCTATCGTTATTGACGGTTTCCGTCGTTCGTTTGACAAAAAGGGATTTCGTATGAAGAAAAAAGGAATTCTGCAGTCCTTTATTATCAAAGAACCTCTTGATATTGATTACGATAATGATACAATCGAGGAAATTGTAGAAAAAGTAGAATATGCAATTGAGCAACATCCTTCATTTTTAAAAGTTATTCCATCTGAAATTATAAAGGAGCAAGAAGAATTGAACCGATTAAGAAAATGGGAATATTAAAAATTTAGTCATAAAGTCAAAAGTCTTAAAATTCAATATTATATGACGTTGAATTTTAAGACTTTTTCTCTTGGACTTAAAGATCTATTTTCTTTAGTTCCTTATAATTGGTATACAAACGACGTAGTAAAGTGCCATATAATACTCGATAAAACAACCAAAGTAAGCCAAATAACGCAATACTAAAAATACTTAAAACTCCAATTGTAATGGCCATAATCTTTGCACTACTATTTATTTGCTGCTTGAAAGCATCCATTTCAGGATTGTAGGCAAAAGCAATAATAAATCCTACGATTAAACTAAACACTAACATTCCTAAATTATACCAAACATAATATTGAACTGTTTTTCTGGTCTTCAGGATATCCTGCATCAATTGTTTGGTTGTGGCAATTGTAGATATTACTTTATATCTTTTATAAAAAGAATAAATAAAAATCAAAATCACAGCATAATTGGCGTAATTTAGTAGCTCAAAATAGCTAATTAATTCAGAATGTTGGATGTTTTTTAAGTACCCATCTGAGTCAAAACAAAAACTCAAACACGTCCACAATAAAACCTCCAAAATACTTATAATCAAAATCCACTTCACAATCGAAGATGATTTTTTATGGATCATTTTGTAAATCTCGATTTCCGAAACTTGCTCAAAAGAATTAGTACTCTTCTGCCAGTCTTTTTTTAATAAATCCAACTCTTTCATACGCCTAATGGATTTAATATTTTTTTTAATTTTCCTTTAATTCTATTCATTTTCACCCTTGCATTTACTTCACTAATTCCCAATGTTTCTGATATTTCCTGATAATCTTTATCTTCCAGATACATAAATATCAACGCTTTTTCAATATCATTCAGCTGGTAAACTGCTTTATACATTAATTTTAATTGTTCTTCCTCCTCATAATCATATTCCACATCATTCAGGAAATGTTGTCGCCCTTCAAATTCAATAGTATTTATGGATCGTTTTGTTTTTCGGTACAAAGTAATCGCTGTATTCAGCGCGACTCGATAGGCCCATGTAGAAAATTTACTGTCGCCCCTGAATTTTGGAAAAGCCTTCCATAACTGAATCGTAATTTCCTGAAACAAATCCTTATGAGCATCATCGCCATTAGTATACAACCTACAAATCTTGTGGATTATATTCTGATTTTCCTGCAACTGCTTTACAAAAGAATGTTCTAGATTATCACTCATATATACGTTAGTAAGCCAATACTGGTTTTTGTTACAAAGTAGCACTTTTTTTTGAGGAGCACACCACTATTCATTTCATAATTAATACTCGTCCCGCTGTACCTTGCAATCTTTATTTTCTGAAAAAACCAGAAAAATAAAGGATTTCCATTACCATCGGGGCTAATTTACATGTTTATTTTTTCTAAGGAACTTTTGCAAAAACAAAAATTTCGATACTATTTGATGAAATTCAAAAGTAGAAAACATTGTATCTTTGAGTATCAACAATTCAGAACTTTTTTAAATATGAACATCCCAAATTCAACTTTACCCAGAATAGTAATCATTGGCGGAGGTTTCGCAGGAATCGCATTAGCGAAAAAGCTAAAAAATAAAAAAGTGCAGGTTGTTCTTTTAGACAAACACAATTACCATACTTTTCAGCCTCTATTATATCAAGTTGCTACAGGCGGGCTCGAAGCAGGTTCTATAGCGTACCCAATCCGAAAAGTAATTCAAGAATACGATGACGTTTACTTTAGGCTCACCAATGTCCAGGAAATCGATACTACAAATCAAAAAATAATCACCGAAATTGGTGAATTAAAGTATGATTATTTAGTCATTGCCACTGGTTCTAAAACTAATTATTTTGGTAACAAAGAAATTGAGCGTAACAGTATGGCCATGAAAACCATACCGCAATCGCTCAATATTCGAAGTCTGATTCTTGAAAATTTTGAACAAGCTGTTTTAACCACCGATGTAGCCGAACAAAATAGCCTGATTAATTTTGTATTAGTAGGTGGCGGACCAACAGGAGTAGAGCTTTCCGGCGCATTGGCCGAAATGAAAAAAGCCATTCTGCAAAAAGATTATCCAGATCTTGATATAACCAAAATGGAAATCAATCTGATTCAAAGTGGGGATAGAATTCTAAATACGATGAGTGAAGAATCCTCTCAAGCTGCCGAAAAATTTCTAATCAGTTTAGGTGTAAAAATCTGGAAAAACGTCCGCGTCACTAATTATGATGGGCGCACCATAACCACAAATTCCGATTTATCTTTTGAAACCGCCACAGTAATCTGGACTGCGGGTGTTCAAGGTGCTCTTGTTGCGGGATTAGATGCAGAATCTTTGGTTGAAAAAGTTGAACGCATTCGGGTAAATGAATACAATCAGGTTGCAGGATATAGTAATATTTTTGCCGTAGGCGATATTGCTTCTATGGAATCTGAAATGTATCCACAAGGACATCCCATGATGGCGCAACCTGCAATGCAACAAGGGGAATTATTAGGAGAGAATTTAATAAAATTAATTGAAAACAAACCCATGCAAGCTTTTGAATACAATGATAAAGGTTCTATGGCAACCATAGGAAGGAATAAAGCGGTAGTAGATTTACCTAAATACCATTTCAACGGCGTTTTCGCATGGTTTGTGTGGATGTTTGTACACTTGTTTTCACTTATTGGATTCAAAAATAAAGCTGTAGTTTTCTTAAATTGGGTCTATAATTACATTCGTTTTGATCGTGAAGGGCGTTTGATTATCAGGCCTTATAAAAAGAAAAGTTTCACCACATTTACAAGTGATGAAGTTTAATTAATTTTTAAAAAGCAGGAAAATTTATACTTTAAAAACAACAGCTCTAGTGTTGTGTTTTTATTCTTACATACTTGATAATCAGTGGTTAATGATTGTGTAGAGTAATTCTTATAACTGTATGGTATTCAGTTTTTTAACAAAATTATAATATACATAAGTAATTGTAAATCAATTACTTATGTATTTAAAAAATTGCATTTTTATTAATTTGATTTTTTTGAATGATTTTTGATTTAATTTTATATTTCAATTAAAATTCAAAAGTTAATGAAAAGCGTTATACTTTCCAATTTTCATCCAATTTTAGTGGGTAAATTGATAGATCAAAAAAAGCTAAATCAATACACAAAATTCCTGTATTATCATTTTCAAAATCTTCCAAAATCTAGTGTAACTGGAAATGGAGCTTATGATAATGAACCTATTACTTTTGAACTTATATCTGATCAAGTGGATAAGTATGCCGTTTCTTCCGAAAATATAAATAGTAGACAAAGTATTATTTTTGAGGAAGTGGAGGATTTTATTGAACATATTATGGAAGTTACGTCGCCTTCAGGATATCATTTTCCTGCTGGTTTCGAAGTCAAATCCGGAAATCTTTATGGGCCTAAAATTGAGGTTCGGATGGAATGGTTCAAAAGGAAAATGGGATATGTTTTCGATCAATTTTATTTAAAAACAAATACAAGTCCGGAAAATTTGATACACGTCACTTGTTCCGGATATTCTTCGCCAAGTGTAGCTCAAGAAGCCGTTATAGAAAGAGATTGGGAAACAGTACAAGTCACACATTCCTATCACATGGGTTGTTATGGAGCTTTTCCTGCAATTCGTACAGGAAGAAGTTTACTGTGTACCAGTGCAACTAAAGGTAGAGTAGATGTAGTTCACACAGAATTATTATCGGCGCACTTAAATCTGACCGAATTTTCGAATTCAAATATTATGATTTGCTCTCTTTTTGCAGATGGATTTATTGGTTATTCCTTATTTGATGAAGAATCTTTCCTGAATGATGATTCGTTTCCTGAGAAAAAAGGACTGCGAATTATTGCCTCTCATGAAGTCATTATACCGGATTCATTAGAGGATATGTCTTGGGATTTAGGGGAATATAATTTTTTGATGACCTTGTCTAAGAGAGTACCTGTTTTCATACGTAAAAATATCAAACCTTTTTTGACTGCACTTTGTAAAAAAGGGAATGTTGATCTTGAACAGCAAAAAGGGAATATGCATTTTGCTATACATCCGGGCGGACCAAAAATCATTGATTATGTTATAGATGCAATTGGATTGGCTAAAGAACAAGCGAATTGGTCTTATGAGATTTTACGCCGTCAAGGGAACATGTCTTCGGCCACGATTCCTCATATTTTTAACGAAATTGTAAACGATCCAAACATTGAATCAGGCAAGAAAATTGTAGCAATGGCATTTGGACCTGGACTTACAGCTACAGGTTTGTTACTGGAAAAAATATAATTTTTTAAGAGTTAAGCTAGGCTTTAAATGGTATGAAAATTTATAACTCATAATCCATAACTCATAACTTTTTTTCCTGATAATAATTCACCATCAAATTTACAAATTTACTATAGCCTTCTAAACCGTCTTTTTGCTGGTTTATTTTCAGAAATCTATCGTAAAAAGCATGAAAACCTTTGTCTATTATAGTGTCATACTGTTTCCAAAAATGCTCACTTTCTTTATAGTTTTTCAAAATTCCTGGATGAATTGTTTTTAGTAGTTCTTTGAAAATTTTTTCGTCTCGAACTTGCCAATTACCCAAACAATACCGCAAAGCCATGCTGTAGCCTGAATATTGAATGTAAGCATTTTCATTTTTTATGGAAGCTAAAAAACCAATAAAGTTGCATTCACTTTCGCTGGCAAAACCCATTTGATGCGCCATTTCATGATTGGTAGTCATGGGGAAACTGTACATTGGACCCAGATAATTAACCTGTGCTTCATTGGTAAACGGATTTAGATAACCACCAAAACCCATGTAGGTCAAAGGCAAACTGATAAGTGATTTCTTGGTGCTTAAATGGTTATAAGTGAAATACGAATATTCTTCAGCTAGTTTTTTGTAACCATTCAAATTCATCTTAAAAACCTGATCTTGTGTGTATGGGAATACTACTTTTAAACTATCATTTTTTGTAATCTGTTTTTGAATAGCGTTTGTTTTAGCGATTAACTTTTTGGTGAAAACCAATAAATCAGTATCTGAATAGTCTTTTTTAATCTCCATTTTTTCAAAAAGAGGTTGGCGGTAATAATTAAATGCCCACAGTGAATGAAACAAGAAATAGAACACTGAAACAAAACTTAATATGGATAATATATTGCTTTTCCATTTTGACTTCCAAGATTTTCGTTGGTTCCAAAACCATTTTAAAACAAAAGCAATGACAATAATATACATTACATCTCCCAAAGAAAATGGAATGCTTCCCAACGCTAATCTTGAGAATTTTGAAAGTATCGGATAAAAACCATTACTGTAAAACTGTTCTACTTGTAGCGGAAAATAAGGTAGTACCTGCAAAATTAATATTTGGACAAAAAGAAAGAAAGAAAGGAAATATTTTGTTCGCACAGCATGAATTTTAGTAGTGTAAATATAATTACAATATCAATTAGTATCGATAAAGAATTTAAACTTTGTAACTTTGGGCTTTGTAAATGTTAAACCTCAAACAAAAATAAATGAGTCAAGAAATAAGAAATCTGGAACCAAAAGCACTTTGGAATAAGTTTGCCGATTTAAACGCTGTACCGCGTCCTTCTAAAAAAGAAGAGCGTGTGATTGAGTTTATGAAAAACTTCGGAAATAGCCTTGGATTAGAGACTTTTGAAGATGAAATTCGCAACGTAATTATCCGTAAACCGGCAACTGCTGGAATGGAAAACCGAAAAGCAATTGTGCTTCAAGGACATTTGGATATGGTGCATCAAAAAAATTCGGATACCGTTTTTGATTTTGACACACAAGGAATCGATATGTATGTAGATGGAGATTGGGTTCGTGCTCGTGGAACAACTCTTGGTGCTGATAACGGTCTTGGAGTTGCTGCTATCATGGCAATCTTAGAAAGTACGGATATTCCACATCCTGCTATTGAAGCTTTGTTTACTATTGACGAGGAAACAGGAATGACAGGAGCGTTGAACTTAAAAGGAGGTATTTTACAAGGTCAAATTCTTTTGAATTTAGATACCGAAGAAGACGATGAGATAGATATTGGTTGTGCGGGAGGAATTGATGTGACGGCTACTGCTGAATATGATGAAGAGGAAACTCCGGAAGGTTCTGTAGGATATACGATTACTGTAAAAGGCTTGAAAGGTGGACATTCCGGAATGGATATTCACAAAGGGTTGGGTAATGCCAATAAAATCATGAACCGATTGTTATTTGATGGTTTTGATAATTTTGGTTTACAAATTTCTGAAATAAAAGGTGGAAGTTTACGTAATGCGATTCCACGTGAAAGTCAAGCAAAAGTAATTATTGCCGAAGTGTATGATGAGGCTTTTGTTTTTGACATGCAGCAAATTGTAAACGAAATCAAAACGGAGTTAAAAACGACGGAGCCTAATTTAGAAGTTGTTTTTGAAAAAATGGATGCAACTCCTGCTAAAGTAATGCCCTCAATTGCTCAATTTTACTTTGTAAGAGCAATGTATACAGCTCATAATGGCGTTTATAGAATGAGTGCTGATTTTGATAACTTGGTGGAAACATCGAATAATATTGCTAAAGTAATTGTTGGCGAAGGGCAACTTTCGGTACAATGTTTAACACGTTCTTCGGTAGAAACCTCCAAATTTGATTTGGCTAATGCTTTGCGTTCCGCTTTTGAATTAATGGGTTGTGAAGTTGAGTTTTCGGGAGCATATCCGGGTTGGACACCAAATTCTGAATCAGAGATTTTGGATGTTTTAGTTCCAATTTACGAAAAACAAAACGGTGAAAAACCAAAAGTAGTGGCATGTCACGCAGGATTAGAATGTGGAATTCTGGGAACGAATTATCCTGATATGGATATGATTTCTTTTGGACCAACGATTCACGGAGCACATTCCCCTGATGAAAGAGCCAGTATTTCTTCTTCTCAGAAATTTTGGAAATTTGTATTGGAAATTTTAGCTAACATTCCTGTGAAATAGTATTCAGTGTTCAGTGTAAAAAAAATAGTGTTCAGTTATAAACGAAACTGAACACTATTTTTTTTGGATACTGAATACTAAATTTTTAGTCTCTTTTAGGACTGTTTTTCTTATCTCTTTTTTCTTCTTTCTTTTCTTTAGCCGTTTTTAAAGGTTCTTTTTTTACGGTCTTCTTAGCGTCTTGACTTTTTGCCATGATATAGGTATTTAATTTTGTTTTTAATTTTGATGTAAGTAAATGTATATAATATTTTGATTGATTTTAAAGATTATTTCAAAAAATCCCCATCTATGATTAATAATTCAACTCCATTAGTGGATATAGAGCGATGGGAACTTGCGTCATCTGAAACTACATAAGTCATTCCTTTTGAAAGCTGGACTTGTTCTCCTGATTCTAATTCACTAATAAAATCACCTTCAAGGCAATGCACAATATGTCCTTTTTGGCACCAATGGTCTGCCAGATAATCTTTGGAATAGGTTACTTTACGAATTCTAAGTCCACCTAATTGAGTTGTTTGCCAATGCGCTATTCCTGTTGTTCCGATATGTTCAGTTTTTTCTATTGAATCCCAATTAATAGTTTGAAAAGGTATAGTAGACATAGATTTTACTTTTAGAGTATTAAAACTTAAATTTAACTGCTTTAAAATAAAAATCCCCAACTACTTTCGGAATCGGGGATTAAATTATTTTTTTTATTCCAAAATAACTAGTTGTTTGAGTAATGGAATATTGGGTTTATTTTTTCTTCAAGACTTTGTATTCCTCATAACAGCCACTTATAGCATCCATAATTTGTAAATCATTAGCCGTTTTTATAAACGATTCAGAGTAGTTACAGCGTTGCAGAATTTCGGCAATTTCATTTTTGTCAACACCTAAAAGAACTGATATTGTTTCTCTGTCAAATTTAGATTCCAAAAGATTTCGTACCGTATCATCTTTCTTCATTTCTTTTAGTTTCTTGAGCTCTTTTGGATTCTTCCCAAAGAAATTATAGAGCATGTCCGCTGGATTGAATATAGAACCAAGTACTCTTCCAAAAGCATTTGGAGAATATTCCCCTGCTTCATAACCTTGTGTTAAACCGGAAATACTATACCTGTAGTTTTCTCTAACGGGGATAATTTTAGTGTCTACTTCAAGATATCCTGTTAGATTAAAGGGTCTGATTACCACTTCTTCAAGTGCAATTGCTTTTTCAGTAAGTTGAATTTTGGTGCTTTTGTTTTTTATCCAGTCATTGGTTACGCGAACGCGAAGCGATTGAAATCCTAAACTTGTAATGTGAAGCGTGTCGTTCAGTTGTACATCTATTTCAAAATATCCTCCTGAATCGGTAGTTGCACCTCTAACTTTATTGATATTAATGATATTTACACTAGATAATGCTTGTCTAGTTGTATTGCTGATAATGATACCATTAACTTTTTGGGAGGGTTCTTTAACTTGCGCAAAAGCAGTTGCGGATAGTACTAAAAAAAAGAAAACTACAAAATATTTCATAAACTGGTTTAAGACTTTAAAAGTAATAAAACAGGATTAAATATTTTGTAGTTACAGTATATAATTATAAGAAAATTAACAATGAATGTTAGTCTCTTCTTGGTCTTCTTGGTCTTGGTGAGTCACCAAAGCTTTCAGAACGTCTTGGTGCTCTGTCAGACGAACCTTCAGTTCTAGGTCTGTCAGATGAAAAACCACCTTCTCTTCTTGGAGCAGGTCCTCTGTCGCTTCTGAAACCACCTTCTCTTGGAGCTGAGTTTCTGTCGCTTCTAAATCCACCACCTGAACCTTCTCTTCTTGGAGCAAAGCTTCCTTCTCTTCTTGGAGCTGAACTTCTTCCACCGCCAAAACTTCCACCAGAACTTCTTCCATTATGGTCACGTCTTCCGCCACCGTCATTTTTAGAAATTTCAACATTGATTCTACGTCCTTCTAATTGTACGTTGTTCAATACTTCCATTACTTTATCAGTATGTTCCGGATCAGTGTTAAAGAAAGAGAAACCTTCTTTTACGTCTACTTTGAAAACATCATCACGACCTAAGTCTAATGTTTCTTTCAAGTAATCCTTCAATGACATCCAATCAAAGTTATCTCTAGAACCTATGTTCACAAAATATCTTGTTGCACCACCATTGTTGTTTTCTCTTGGAGCACCATCTCTATCATCACGATCACGTCTTTCAGAACCTGAAGATTGATTAGAAATATCTCTTGTTTTCTTGTAGTAATTGATAAAACGATTAAATTCAACCGATACCATTTTCTTGATTAATTCTTCTTTCGATAAACCTTCAAGAACGCTGTTAATTGCAGGAAGATAGTTGTCAATTTCGTGATCAACTTCTGTATCTTTAATTTTATTAGCTAAGTGTAACAATTGGATTTCGCAGATTTCAATTCCAGAAGGGATTGTTTTTTCTTCGAATTTTTGTTTGATGATTCTTTCGATTGAAGAAATCTTACGCAATTCACTTTTAGTAACAATTACGATAGAAGTTCCTAATTTTCCAGCACGACCTGTACGACCAGAACGGTGGTTGTACGTTTCGATTTCGTCAGGTAATTGATAATTCACTACGTGAGTAATGTTATCTACGTCAATTCCACGAGCAGCAACGTCAGTAGCTACAAGCATTTGGATTTGTCTTCCTCTAAAAGATTTCATTACACCATCACGTTGCGCTTGAGATAAATCTCCGTGCAATGCAGCAGCGCTGTATCCATCTTCAATCAATTTTTCAGCAACAGCTTGCGTATCTCTTTTGGTACGACAGAAAACTACTGAGAAAATGTCTGGATTAGCATCCGCTAAACGCTTCAAAGCTTCGTAACGGTCACGAGCGTTAACAAGGTAAAATTCGTGAGAAACGGTAGCAGAACCTGAGTTTTTAGCACCAACTGTAATTTCAATTGGGTCTTTCATGAATTGTTTTCCTATACGTGCTACTTCAGCAGGCATTGTTGCAGAGAATAACCATGTGTTTTTTTCGTCTGGCGTAGTAGAAAGGATGTTTACGATATCTTCGTAGAAACCCATGTTCAACATTTCGTCAGCTTCGTCAAGAATACAAAAACTAATCTGAGAGATGTTTACCAATCCTCTATTAATCATGTCTTGCATTCTTCCTGGAGTTGCCACAATAATTTGTGCGCCTCTCTTTATGTCTCTCGCTTGTTCTGTAATGCTAGCTCCACCGTAAACTGCTACCACATTAATACCTTTTTCGTATTTAGAGTAGTTTTTAATTTCGTTGGTAAT
Organism: Flavobacterium sp. XS2P24; assembly: GCF_030010285.1. Classification (NCBI taxonomy): domain Bacteria; kingdom Pseudomonadati; phylum Bacteroidota; class Flavobacteriia; order Flavobacteriales; family Flavobacteriaceae; genus Flavobacterium; species Flavobacterium sp. XS2P24. The sequence goes on along the minus strand of NZ_JASCRU010000010.1, from coordinate 58,233 downwards.
CTGCAAACAAAGTTCGCGTGTTGGAGATAAAATTAATGCTTGTGTATTTCTGTTGTTGGCATCAATTTTCTGAATAACTGGAAAACCAAAAGCTGCCGTTTTCCCTGTCCCTGTCTGAGCCAACGCAACCATATCTGTGTCTTTTTCCAATAATAGGGGAATCGCTTTCTCCTGTACTTCGGTCGGATTTTCAAATCCTAGATCTAAAATCGCCTTCAGTAACGATTCACTCAATCCTAATTGTTCAAATTTATTCATATGTATTTTTAAAATAGGGTGCAAAATTACTGTTAATAATCGATATAAACTAATGCTATTTTAAGATTTAATGTTTTATTATAATTTGATTATCAGAAAGTTATATTTTTTATTTGCGAATTGTGCGTTTTGATTTAGGATTTTAGTGTGAAATTACACCTTGAAATTTGTTTTTTTGTTATAAAAATGTTCTATTTTAAGGCGTTTATTTATTCAGTTTTAAAAAATCAATTAATTGCTGTGTAGCTTTTCCTCTGTGGCTGATTTTATTTTTAATAGCCAATGATAATTGTGCAAAAGTTTCTTGATATTCTTCAGGTTTGAAAATAGGGTCGTAACCAAATCCTTGATCTCCCGATTTTTCTAACGTAATTTCGCCTCGTGCAATTCCTGTAAAAAGATGCTGTTTTCCGTTTAAATTCAATGCAATCACTGTTTTGAATTGTGCTTTTCGATTACTTTTATCTGATAAGCATTCTAATAATTTATTCATATTATCATCAGCATTGCGTTGCTCTCCGGCATATCTTGCAGAGTAAACGCCAGGTTCACTATTCAGGGAATCTACTTCCAGTCCGGTATCATCAGCAAAACAATTGTAACCGTATTTTTGTGTAACGTAATTGGCTTTTAGAACTGCATTGCCTTCTATTGTTGCGGCAGTTTCCGGAATATCTTCGTAACAGCCGATACTTTCTAAACTAAGAATTTCAATCGTTTCAGGAAGTATACTTTGTATTTCCAGTATTTTATTTTTGTTGTTGGAAGCGAAAACAAGTTGCATTTTATTGGGTTTAATTTTAAAGTTCAAAGATACATTTTTTTAGACAGTGTGTTATGATGTGCGAATAACTGTATGAAGAGTCTATATAGTAATAAGAATAGCTGTGTATTTGGATTTTAAAAGTATATTCGGTTGTAATTAATTGAAATTCAGTACGTTAATTAATAGTTAAAGTGTTGAATTTTAATTATTTAACGAACATAAGTTGTATCTTTGAGTGTGATTTTGATTAATCACTTGAATAAAAACTATCTGCAAGGAGAAGAGTATTCAAATTGTCATTTCATACTGAACGGTATGTTTGATAAATGGTAAATCAAAATTTACAATCGGAGGTCCTTTAAAAAGACCTCCTTTTTTTATGGTTTAATTCTAAGGATTTTACTTTTTCAAATAAGAATTAGAGAAATAATTTTTAAAGGTATGGAATGATTATTTTATTGTGATTTCTAACGCAATGAGCTTGTGCGTTAATTATTAGTTAAACGTATGTTTTTCAATGTTTTGAATGAAATAAGATTGTATCTTTGAATGTGGTTTTGATTAATTACTTGAGTATATCAATCTTGCAATAAGATATGATAATTCAATAGTCAGCTATACTAATATAATTGTATGAGTTGATAATGGTAAATCAGAACCGACAATTGGAGGACTCTAAAGGTCCTCCTTTTTTGTTTTAATGTTTTTGAACACTTTTTAAATTATCAGGGAAATACAAATCAGATAAATGGGCAAACTCATCGCCACGCATGAAAATGTTAATGTCAACATCGGCAAAACTTTTTTTGCCTGCAGCAGCAAGAAGTTCGTTAGCTGCGTGTAAAGTGTTTTTATGAAAATGATATACACGCTCTGATTTGTCCGTTACGACCAGTCCTTTCATAAGCATTTTATCTTGTGTCGCAACTCCGGTTGGACATTGGTTATTATTGCATCGCAAGGCTTGAATACAACCTAATGAAAACATGAATCCACGTGCGCTGTTGCACATATCTGCTCCAAGAGCTATCGCTCTAAGGATTGAATATCCAGATATGATTTTGCCGCTACAAATGACGCGTATCTTGTCTCTGATTTCATAACGGACTAAAGTTTTATTTACAAAAATAAGCGCTGGTTCAAATGGCATTCCCACACCATCAGCAAATTCTAGTGGAGCAGCACCGGTTCCACCTTCGGCGCCATCAACAGTGATGAAATCAGGAAAGCAATTTTGAGAAATCATTTCTTGGCAAATCATTTCAAATTCACGGGTTTCTCCAATGCATAATTTAAAACCAATGGGTTTTCCATTAGACAGCAATCGTAATTTTGCAATAAATTCTACTAAACCTTTAGTGTCAGAAAACGCAGAATGGCTGGGAGGAGAAAGGATAGTGGTGTGTGGTTGCACGCCTCTTATTTTGGCTATTTGTTCGGTGTTTTTTGCAGCTGGTAAAACGCCTCCATGACCCGGTTTTGCGCCTTGTGATAATTTGATTTCAATCATTTTTACTTCTGGTAAGTTCGCTTTTTCAGCAAATTTACCTCCGTCAAAACCACCTCTGTCATCACGGCAACCAAAATATCCTGTTCCTATTTGCCAAGTTACATCGGCTCCTTGTAAATGAAATTCAGTTAATCCGCCTTCGCCTGTATTGTGATAAAACTTGCCTTTTTGCGCTCCTTTGTTTAATGAAACTATGGCATTTTCGCTTAAAGAACCAAAACTCATTGCAGATATGTTTAATAGAGACGCAAGATAAGGTTGCGCGCAGTCTTGGCCTCCAACCAGCACCCTTGGTAACTCTTCGTTGACAGCTGTAGGGAAAATAGAATGTTTGATTCCTTCGTAGCTTGATTGATTCAAGTTTAATTGAGTTCCAAAAGGGGTTGTCGAATCAATATTTTTGGCTCTTTGATATACAAGAGAGCGTTGGTTTCTGGAGAATGGTTTTCCATCAGTGGATCGTTCTATGAAATATTGCTGAATTTCCGGAGCAATCATTTCAAATAAATATCTAAAATAACCCAAAACAGGAAAGTTTCTTAAAATGGCATGTTTGGTTTGAATGCTGTTTGCAAATCCAATTAATAATAAGAAAAATGAAATTCCCATCAAAAACAGACCTGTTTTAAAATAGAAATAGACAATTAGAGTGATTATAAATGCGGTAATTCCTATAAAGAAAATTTTTTGTCTCATAATAAAAGTTATTTCAATGACTAAATTAGTAAGAATATTAAATATTTTCTTCTTTTGATGTTATTATTTAGAATGAATTGTTTTATTTCACAAAACGAAAGATTAAGAATAAAAAATGATATACTTAAAAAACTAAAAGACTACTTTTTTACGTATATCATTTAGGTAGATTATAATTTATTATATATGGGTCAAAAAACGCACAAACAATTTTACATTACTCTAAGATTAGTACTATTTATGCTGTTTTTTTCAAAGACATATTCACAATATGTCTTTAGAAGTGATACGCTTACTAAAGATATTTCCCTTCATAATTATACTACAATTACAGATGTAGGCCAAAGAAATTTAGATATTAAATACGTAATTAATAATTATAACACATTAAATCCTAAAAAACTTAAGACTGAAAATGATGATTTAGGCTTTACGCAAAGTAATTTTTGGGCAAAAACAGAACTTAATAACCCGACAGATTTGGTATTGAACTATTATCTGGAAACGGCGCGTCCCATAACTGATTTAGTAGAGTTATTTATTGTGGATGAAGTTTCAGGGGAAATAATTAAAAAAGTCAGTGGTGATAATATAGATTATTCTAAACGTAGTTTTGATAATCGTAAAACTATTTTTAAAATTGAAATTACCCCAAGATCTAGCTTGAAATTATTTTTACATCTCAAAAGTGATGGTGAAGTTATAAAAATGCCAATAATGCTTCATTCATCAGAAAGCTTTATTAAGACTATTTCTAATGAGCAATTGATGTTTGGTATTTTTTATGGTATTCTGACTACTGTTTCTATTATTTACTTTTTTTTCTTTTTTGCTTTACGTACAAAAACATTTCTATACTATAGTTTATATGTTGTTTTCATCGGGTTAATGCAATTTTCTTTAGATGGTTATTTTTATGAATTGATTACACCGGGGGGCGGGTGGTTTTCAAATCATGCTGTATTGTTTTTTGCTATGATGGCAGGTTTTCTATTAGGGAAATACAGTGAAGTTTTTTTGAAGATAAAAAAATACAATAAAACGATTTACTTTCTTTTTAACGTAGTTTATTTTTTAGCTTTCGTTCTTATATTGTGTATTCTTTTTGTTCCAGCGGCATTGGCTATTTCTTATCCATTAGCTAATGTACTTGGTTTACTGATTCTAATCTTGATTATTAGCTCTGTTATTTATTTATATTATAAAAAGTTGCCTGTTGATTCTTTCTTTACTGTAGGTATTCTTTTTTTAATTTTAGGCTTTGGTATTTTTATTCTTAATAATTTCGGTCAAGTTGCTAATTCTTTTTTAACACAAAACAGTTCAAAATTAGGAACCGGTTTAGAGGTTATTTTCCTTTCGCTTTCGATGGCAAATTTGATCAGAAATCTTAAGAATGAAAAAAACGAGCTCAATCGACTTGCTTTGGTTCGTTCTGAAGAAATGAATGATTTGAAATCCTATTTTTTATCGAACATCAGTCATGAATTAAGAACGCCTTTGAATGCCATTATGAATATGATTGATTCAATTTCTGTTGAGGTTCAGGATGATAAGATTAGAAAAAATTGCCAAATTATAAAGTATTCGTCGCATAGTTTATTAAGTTCTGTCAATGATATTTTAGATTTTTCTAAAATTGAGAAAAAGGAATTAAAATTGGAATCCGTTAAGTTTGATCCCTCGAGAGTTCTGGAAAATTTAAAAAATAATGCAGTTAATAGAGCTAATGACCAAGGATTAGATTTTCAATTTTCGAAATCAGATACAATTCCTGATTTTGTAATTGGTGATGTCAACCGATTAGTTCAAGTTGTGAATAACGTATTAAATAATGCCATTAAATTCACTCCTAAAGGGTTTGTAAAATTTGATATAGACTGCATGATTAAGGAAAATAATCGTGCATGTTTAAGATTTACAGTTTCAGATTCCGGAGTAGGAATTCCCAAAGAAAAAATGGATAGTATTTTTGATTCGTTTTCTCAAAATAGTATAGATAATAAGCGAAAGTTTGGAGGGCTAGGATTAGGACTTTACATTGTAAAGACTTTAGTGGATATGCAGAACGGTACCATTGAAATGGAAAGTAAAGTTAACCAAGGCACAACTTGTATAATTACTCTTGATTTTGATATAGTTCCGCAAGAAAACAAGACAGAAGTTATAGCTACACCTATGGTTTACGATTTAGAAGGTAAATCAGTTTTAGTGGTAGAAGATAATCCGATTAATCAGATGGTTATTAAAATGATCACTAAAAAATGGTTGAATACGACAGTAGTTTATGCTAATAACGGTAAGGAATGTTTAGATGCGTTTAAAACAAATCATTTTGATATTGTATTAATGGATCTTCAAATGCCGGTAATGGACGGTTACGAAGCAACTATAGCGATTAGAAATGGGGAAGCAGGAGCGGCGAATGCTTCTGTCCCCATTATTGCAGTAACGGCTGATGTGATGGAAAGTACTAAATTACGTGTGGCAGAAATTGGGATGAATCATTATTTATCTAAACCAATTAAGAATGACACTTTATATCGTGCGGTAAAAAACTTAGTTTAACTAAAACGCAATCGTACATAAACGTGTTTGATGCCTTTTTTATCTGAATCTCTCTCGTCGATTTCTAGAATATCGGTAAGTGACTTTAGCATTGGAGTAAGTTTAGAAAAACCATAATTTCTTGGATCGAATTCTGGTTTTTTCTTTACAATAAGGTTTCCTACATCCCCAAGAAATGCCCAACCACTATCATCACCAATATCTTCAATGGTAGATTCTATTAATTCTATAGTTTGTAAATCAATTTTATTCAGGCTTTTTGGAGTTGCTTTTTTAGCATCGGAGGCAGTTCGTTTTGGTAACTTCTTTTTGATAGCTCCGTCCAAAACTTCAATATAAATAAATCTGTCGCAGGCAACAATGAATGAATTTGGCGTTTTTTGTTCTCCAATTCCAATGACTTTCATGCCGGATTCGCGGAGTCGTATTGCGAGTCTTGTAAAATCAGAATCACTGGAAACAATACAAAAACCATCCACTTTATCCGAATATAATAAATCCATAGCGTCAATAATCATGGCAGAATCCGATGAATTTTTCCCTACGGTATAACTGTATTGCTGGATTGGTGTAATGGCATGTTCTAATAAAACACTTTTCCATCCACCGGCATTGGGTTTGGTCCAATCGGCATAAATACGTTTGGTGGTTGGTGTTCCAAATTTGGCAATTTCCTCCATCATTCCTTTTACATTACTGTACGGAACGTTGTCAGCATCAATGAGAACGGCCAGTTTTAATTCTTTTGTATCTTGTGACATAAATTTCTAATGTTGAAATATTTATTCAAATATACAAAGTTTATTGATGAATACGCTTTTTAGCCCTGATCGAAACGGCATCCTTTTGTGCCGTCATTGCTAGGGACGAAGCAATCTTCTTTGACGGCACAAAAGATATAGTGGAGAGCAGGAATTAGCTCCTGAAAAATAAATTTACTTTCAATACCATTATAAAATTTAAATAATTATTTTTGCAACTTCTTAAAATTAAAATTATTACTTAATATATCATGGTAAAAGATTTATTCGAAAGGATTCAAAACAATAAAGGACCGTTAGGGAAATGGGCTTCACAAGCAGAAGGATATTTTGTATTTCCAAAATTAGAAGGAGATTTAGGCCCAAGAATGAAATTTCAAGGAAAAGAGGTTTTGAATTGGAGTTTGAATGATTATTTAGGTCTAGCAAACCATCCCGAAGTGCGTAAAGCAGATGCGGATGCAGCGTTAGAGTTTGGTGCAGCGGCTCCTATGGGCGCTCGTATGATGAGTGGTCATACTAAATATCACGAACAATTAGAGAATGAATTAGCTGCTTTTGTAATGAAAGAATCGGCTTATTTATTGAATTTTGGTTACCAAGGAATGGTTTCTATAATTGATGCTTTGGTGACTAGAAATGATGTGATTGTGTATGATGTTGATGGGCACGCTTGTATTATTGACGGAGTTCGTTTGCATAGTGGAAAACGTTTTACGTACAAACACAACGATATCGAAAGTATGGAGAAAAACCTGCAACGTGCTACCAAAATAGCTACGGAAACAGGCGGAGGAATCCTTTTTATTACTGAAGGTGTTTTTGGAATGCGTGGACAACAAGGAAAGTTGAAAGAGATTGTAGAAATGAAAAAGAAATACAATTTCCGTCTTTTGGTTGATGATGCTCACGGTTTTGGTACTCTTGGTAAAACAGGAGCTGGAGCAGGTGAGGAGCAAGATTGTCAAGATGGAATTGATGTTTATTTCTCGACTTTTGCAAAATCGATGGCTAATATTGGTGCTTTTGTAGCGGCTGATAAAGATATTATCGATTACTTAAAATACAACTTACGTTCTCAAATGTTTGCTAAAGCATTACCAATGATTCAAACAGTTGGTTCGTTGAAACGTTTGCAATTGTTGCGTGATAACCCAGGATTGAAAGACAAACTTTGGGAGAATGTAAATGCTTTGCAAAATGGTTTGAGAAGCAAAGGATTTAATATTGGCGATACCAATACTTGTGTTACACCAGTTTATTTGGAAGGAAGTGTACCAGAAGCGATGGTAATGGTAAATGACTTAAGAGAGAATTATGGTATTTTCTTGTCAATCGTAATTTATCCAGTTATTCCAAAAGGAATGATTTTATTGCGTGTTATTCCTACTGCTCCTCATACATTGGATGATATTGACGAAACACTAACGGCTTTTGAAGCTATTCGTGAGAAATTAGTAAACGGAACATACAAAGAAATTGCAGCTAAAACTACAGTAGATTTAGATGCTTAGTTTCTAAAATTAGTACAATTTTAAATTTATAAAAATCCATCAGCTTTTGTTGATGGATTTTTTTTTGAAATAAACTTAACCAATAATGAGTATATTTATAGAATCTAAAATTTGAATTTTATGAAAAAAGTAATTTTATTGAGTGTCGTTTTTATGAGTGTTTTTGTCTCTTGTAAGAAAGAAAAAGAAATGGAAGAAATGCCGGCTCCATCTGAAGAAATAGTTATAGAAGAACCAGTTTCAGAAGAATGCTATAGTGCAATTATTAAAAAAGACACTATTTCTATGTCTTTGAATATTAAAGGAAATCAAATTGCTTCTGGAAAACTGAGTTATAAATTTTTTGAAAAAGATAAAAATGAAGGTACTTTAGTGGGGGAAATAAAAGGCGATACGCTTTTTGCAGACTATACTTTTATGTCCGAAGGAGTTTCGTCAATACGTCAAGTTGCTTTTTTGAAAAAAGGAAATACCTATGTTGAAGGTTATGGAGATGTTGTAGATGACAATAAAGGAAGAGTCACTTTTAAAGACATGAAACAACTAAAATTTGAAGGAAATATCGTTTTGTCAAAAGTTGATTGCAAAATGTAGTTTTCATTATAAAACAGCATTATTTAAAACACAAAATCCATTCGCCGCGGCAAATGGATTTTGTGTTTTAAGTAGTACAATCTAAGTTGTTATAAATTCTTTAGGAAAGTACATCTTCGTTTGTGAACAACAGGATTGAAATGTTTCCATAAGTTATGAATGGCAAGGTTATCCGCTAATTCTGGAGTTCTGAAACAGTTGACAACTCCTTTTTCTTTAAAAGTATGGTAATATTCATTGAAAATTATCGCTGTAACCGCTTTGTTTTGATAATCAGGATGAACGCCTATCAAATAGAAAATCATATCCTTGCTTTGATTTTTTGCTTTAAGCAAATGAAGGAATCCAAATGGGAATAATTTTCCTTTTGATTTTTGCAACGCTTCAGAAAAGGAAGGCATTACAATACTAAAAGCAACAATATTATGGTCTTTATCTTCCACAAATTTGATAAATTCGGGATTGATAAAACTGATGTATTTTTTCTTGAAATATTCTTTTTGAACATCAGAAATAGCTACAAAAGAGGATAAGGAAGCATACGATTCGTTGAATAAATCAAACATTTTATCTACATGCGGCATCACTTCTTTGGTAGTTTTGAAATTAAGCGGACTTAATTGGTATCTTCTTTTTACCAAATCATTTGCCTTTTCAAAAAATTCCGGTTTTACGTTTTCGAAAGGGAATTTACTTTCTAGGTATTCTTTTTCTACGCTATATCCTAATTGTTCAAAATGATTGGCATAATAGGGATGATTGTACCACGTAATCATAGTTCCAATCTCGTCAAAACCTTCTGTTAAGACACCAACTTTATCTAAATTGGAAAATCCCATTGGACCTTCAACATGGTCTAAATTGTTTTTTCGACCTAACTCATATACTTTTTCCAAAAGTGCTTTTGTCACTTCGATATCATCAATCACATCAAACCAACCAAAACGAACTTTCTTTTTTTGTTGGTCATTTACCTCGCTCCAATTAATGATTGCTGCAATTCTGCCTACTATTTCATTGTTTTTGTAGGCAATATAAAAATAGGCTTCGGCATTTTCAAAAGCCGGATTTTTTGTTTTGTCGAAGGTTTCCAATTCGTCGGCAATGATTGGCGGAACCCAATATTTATTGTTTTTGTATAGGGAAAAAGGGAATTTGATATAATCCGTTAATTCACTTTTTGTTTTAGCTTCTTTTATTGTAATCATTATCCTTTTTTTGTCTTTTTTGCTCTTTTTAATGCTTTCTTATCAGAATCCTTATTGTCAATGTTTATTCTTACTTCTTGGTAATTGGCATCATAACGCCAAGAAAAACCAATACCGCCATAAAGTGCAGAAGGAGTGTCTTTAAGGCTTGTACTTATCGATGCGTCAATTTGCATGTCTTTATTCAACAGATAAGCTGCGCCACCACGAACAATGGCATCGCTGTAAAAATCACTTTTAAATCCCTGATTTTCTACAAAACCAGACCATTTGTCATTAAATCCTCTTGTTAAGGTCAAGACATAGCCATAGCTTGGATAGTCTGTTGTTACATAATCGGCTATGATATTGGTAACAAAAACCCATTTTCCATCACCCAAGTGGTTTTGGGTAATTAATATAATTTTTGGTGATATGCTGGATTCTGGTGAAAAAGAATAGGGGTTGTCTGCCATAGTAAAATTAGCTCCAGCAAATACTGAAACGGCAGGAATTAATTGGCGCCAATTAAATGCTCGATTGGCTTTCCAACTGTATATGTTTACCTTTTTTTCATAATTTTTGAAAGGATCGTAAATCAAATATTTGGCTCCTAAAACAGTTTGTTTGAAATCTGCTCGATTGGAACTGTTGAATAAGGTGGTGTATTTTTCATTTTGGTATTGTATATCGGCTATCAATTCCAGTTTTTCCATGAATAATCCCCATCGCAAGGTGGCATCGATTCCAAATCCATTGGCATCATAATTCAATAAACTGTGATTTTGTTTTATTCCGTAAACGCCTGTTTCTATTTGGATTACTGATTTTCCAACTGCGTAAGCCGACATGGTTTCGCCCGGTCTGTTAGAATTTATTTGATCGGTATGTTGGCCATAATGAATACTTGGAATCATTGAAATAGCAGCGATAAGTAAGATTTTAATTTTGGACATATTATTTTTTTTGGGTTAAAAAGTAATAACGCTTTTCAAATGTACTATATTTTATTATTTATTTAAGAGAGATATTTTAATTTTGAACGGTTGATTTATTAATTTTGGAAAAAATTACACTTATATGCAAACAGCTTCTTTCACTGGTTTTATAAAAGCGCTTTTTTATATGATCGCTTTCTATTATATTTTTAGATTTCTAGCAAAACTATTTTTGCCATTATTGGTTAAAAAAGTAGTTGAAAAAGCGGGCGAAAATATGCAGAAGCAGCAACAGTACGCGCAAGATAATACTTGGAAAAAAACACAAAGTAAGGATGAAGTAATATACAATACGGCAAATGCTAAAAATCCACGCGAAACCAAAAAAGTGGGAGATTATGTTGATTACGAAGAAATAGATTAAATTTGTCGTTATTAGCACCGTTTTTACTCTAATCCAAACCATTTTACATTGAAAATAATAAATAAGTTCTATCCACACGCCTTAGCCATATTTGGTTTTGTTGTAATTTCTCTCCTATATTTTTATCCTGTATTGCAAGGAAAACAAATTTTCCAATCCGATATTGTGCAGTACACCGGAATGGCCAAAGAACAAAATGACTTTAGAGCCACTGATGATGTTGAACCGTATTGGACTAATTCTGCTTTTGGAGGAATGCCAACGTATCAATTGGGAGCCAAATATCCACACGATTATATTGGCGCAATAGACGATGTATTGCGATTCTTACCGCGTCCAGCGGATTATTTATTTTTATATTTCCTTGGATTTTATGGTTTGATGCTGGTATTGAAAGCCGATCCTTTGAAAGCCTTTTTTGGTGCATTAGCCTTTGGTTTATCTACCTATTTGATTATTATTCTTGGAGTTGGCCATAATGCCAAAGCGCATGCGATTGCTTATATGCCGCTGGTTATTGCCGGATTTATTCTGGTATTTCAAAAAAAATACATTCTGGGAGGTTTGATTACGCTTTTTGCGACAGCATTAGAAATCAATGCGAATCACTTCCAAATGACGTACTACTTATTGATTTTCCTATTGATACTTTCTGCTTATTTTATATATCAGCAAGTAAAAGAGAAGGAATATAAATCCTTGTTGTATTCCTTTGGGATATTGGTAGCGGCAGGAATTTTAGCTATTGGTGCCAATGCTACAAATCTATTAGCAACTTCTGAATATGCTGATTTTAGTATTCGTGGGAAAAGCGAACTGACATTCAATCCAAACGGTTCAAAAAACGAAACTACTTCTTCAATGTCTAAGGACTATATAACGGAGTACAGTTATGGGGTAATGGAAAGTTTTAATCTTATTGCACCCCGACTTTTTGGTGGTTCTAATAATGAGGCTGTAGGTAAAGACAGTAATATGTATGAATTCATGATAGGTCAGGGAGTTCCGGAGGATCAGGCAACTGATTTTGTTTCGGGAATGCCAACGTATTGGGGAGATCAGCCTATTGTGGCAGCTCCTGCATATATTGGAATAGTAGTGTTCTTTTTGGCGATTTTGGCTTTATTTATCGATAAAAGAAAGATTAAATATGTTTTTCTCTCTGGTTCAATAGTTGCGTTAGTTCTTTCATGGGGTAAAAACTTCCCTGTTTTGACTGACTTTTTTATTGATTATGTTCCAATGTATGATAAATTCAGAGCGGTATCTTCTATACAAGTTGTTTTGGAATTGTGTTTCCCAGTTTTGGCTATTATGGGATTACAGTCTTTCTTCAAATTAGACAAAAAACTACAATGGAAAGCATTATATGAAACCACAATTTTAGGTTTAGGAATTATTTTGATTTTATTTTTAAGCAAAAGTATGTTCAGCTTTTCAGGAGGAAACGATGCTTATTTTCAAGAAAGTTACGGTCCTGAGTTTGTCAATGCGCTTAAACTGGATCGAATGAGTTTATACAGCGCTGATTTATTGCGTTCAGGCTTTTTTATTGTATTGACAGCCGGTGTTTTATGGTTGTTCATTAAAGACAGATTTGCTCAAAACACAGCCATTATAATCGTAGGTTTATTGATGGTTTCCGATTTGTTTTTTGTAGATAAAAAATATGTTTCCGGGAAAGATTTTGTAAGCGGAAGTCAAGTTGAAGTGCCTTTTCAGGAGTCGCCTTCTGATGCTGAGATTCTAAAAGACACGGCTAATTACCGCGTTTTTGAAGTGGGCGATATTATGGGGGCAAGAGCTTCTTATTTCCATAAATCTATTGGTGGTTACAGCGCCGTAAGACCTAGAAGAATGCAGCAATTAATTGACTATCAAATTTCAAAAAATAACATTGAGGTTCTTAACATGCTTAATGTAAAGTATGTTATCCAAAAGGATAAAGAAGGAAAAGAATTCCCAGTATCAAATCCGGCTGTTAATGGAAATGCATGGTTTGTGAGCCAGGTAAAATTGGTGAATTCTGCTGATGAAGAGTTGAAAGCGTTGGATAGTTTGGATTCTAAAAATGTAGCAGTTGTAAATAGTAAAGATTTTGAAATTAAAAATACGGCTTTCGCCAAAGACAGTTCAACCACTATAATTTTAGAAAATTACAAACCTAATTACTTGAAATATGTGTCTAATAATTCAAAAGAAGGTTTAGCCGTTTTCTCCGAAATGTATTATGGAAAAGGTTGGAATGCCTACATTGATGGAAAAAGTGCAGATCATATTAGAGTAGATTATGTTTTAAGGGGATTAATAATTCCTAAAGGGGATCATAAAGTAGAATTCAAGTTTGAACCTCAAGTGATAAAAACCGGAAGTACAATTACGTTGATAAGTTCAATAGGAATGCTGTTACTTTTAGCAGGTGGGATTTATTTCGAAAGGAAGAAATTCGTGTAATTAGTTAGAGACGCACTGTAGAGACGCACTGCAGTGCGTCTCTACTAACATAAAAAAATTAAATTGAAACCAGAACCCAATAAACTCTTAATCATTACCTATTATTGGCCACCGGCTGGAGGACCTGGAGTACAGCGTTGGCTTAAGTTTGTTAAGTACTTGCCGGATTTTGGTATTCAACCAATTGTATACATTCCGGAGAATCCAACGTATCCTATTGTTGATGAGAACTTGGTTAAAGAAGTTTCGGATAAAGCGATTATTCTGAAACAGAAGATTTTTGAACCGTATCAACTGGCTTCTTTTCTTTCGAAAAACAAAACCAAGAAAATCAGTTCAGGAATTATTCCAAATCAGAAAAAACAATCTTTTCTGGATAAAACATTTCTTTGGATTCGTGGAAATCTTTTTATTCCGGATGCACGTGTTTTTTGGGTAAAACCATCGGTTGCTTATTTGGAAAAATACATTTTAGAAAATAATATTGACACCATTGTTACTTCTGGACCGCCGCATAGTCTGCATCTTATTGGATTGGAATTAAAACAAAAATTAGATTTAAAATGGTTTGCCGATTTTCGGGATCCTTGGACTACTATTGGCTATCATAAATCCTTACGATTGTCTCGTTTTGCTGCCAAGAAACACAAAGCATTAGAGCATCGGGTTTTGAATACAGCCGACACAGTTATAGTAACCAGTAAAACTACCAAAACTGAATTTCAAGCGATTACCACTAAGCCTATTGTGGTAATAACGAATGGTTATGATACGGAAGAAGTTGGAAAACAAACCTTGGATTCAAAGTTTAGCTTAGCGCATATTGGTTCTTTTCTTTCTGAGAGAAATCCTCTGATTTTATGGGAAAGTTTGGTTGAATTGCTTCATGAGATTCCTGATTTCAAATCGTATTTGGAAGTGAAATTGATAGGAGCTGTGAGTCAGGAAGTCTTGGAAACAATTACTCAATTTGGGCTTAATTCCTATTTGAATAATTTGGGTTATGTTTCGCATACAGAAGCGATTGCGCACCAAAGAAAATCTCAGGTCTTGTTGCTTATAGAAATTGATTCTGAAGATACTAAAAGCATTATTCCTGGGAAATTATTTGAATATATGGTTTCAAACAGACCTATTGTTGCGATTGGTCCTAACGGTTCTGATTTTGCCGAAATCATAACGGAAACCAATACAGGCGTGTTTTTTGATTATTCAGAGAAAATGAAACTTAAAAGTGTAATTTTGGACTTTTATAATCAGTTTTTGGAGGGTAAATTACAAGCAAACGGAGTTGGATTACAACGCTATTCCAGAAAAAATCTTACCAAAGAATTGGTACAATTAACCCAATAAAATTAGAAGTTCGATCTACTTTTAACCTTAAACTTTAAACGCCTAAAATGGGAATAGTATTAAATCAATCTTTAAAGAATACGATAATTACCTATTTGGGTTTTGGAATTGGGGCAATCAACACACTTTATTTATATCCATTTTTTTTAGGAACAGTATTTTATGCTTTAACAAACTATATACTTTCTTGGGCAAATATTATTATGCCTTTATTGGCTTTTGGGATGCAAAATACTTTGGTGAAGTTTTATACTCAATATAAAACAGAAGAAGAACGCTCTCAGTTTCTATCATTTACAGTGCTAATCCCTTTATTATTATGTATTCCTTTAGTATTGATTGGCTTATTCTTTTTTGAACCTATTTCATTGTACTTGAGCAAGGAAAATCCTGTAGTTAAGGATTATTTGTGGCTTATTCCATTTATAGGGCTGAGTATGGCATATTTCGAAATTTTTTATGCTTGGGCAAGGGTTCACATGCACTCAGTTTTTGGAAATTTTGTTAAAGAGGTTGGACTTAGATTATTTTCTTTATTTGCGTTGATTGGAGTCTATTACAAATGGATTACTGTTGTAGAATTTATTTATGTTACGGCTATTATTTATTTTCTGGCTTTTATTATTACGATGTTTTATGCTTTCCGAATAAAAAAACCTGCTTTTCAGTTCTCCATTCCTCAAAATGTGAAAGATGTTTTAGTATACACTTTTTTCATTATTTTATCAGGTAGTGTAGCGGTTATGTTGCTGGATATTGATAAGATTATGCTGAATCAGTACATTAAAATTGAGAATATAGCCTATTATTCTGTTGCGACTTATATTGCCTCTGTTATTGCTGTT
The DNA here is from genome assembly GCF_030010285.1 of Flavobacterium sp. XS2P24. Classification (NCBI taxonomy): domain Bacteria; kingdom Pseudomonadati; phylum Bacteroidota; class Flavobacteriia; order Flavobacteriales; family Flavobacteriaceae; genus Flavobacterium; species Flavobacterium sp. XS2P24. Next base: position 42,365 of record NZ_JASCRU010000010.1, on the reverse strand, counting down.
CCCAGTCGTGCAATGCATCAGATTACCTATCCAATAACGGCTAAATTGATGCATGAGAATAAACACGATGAATTAAATGATTTGTACAAAAAAACATCCATCAATTTACAAGTTGTTGGAGGTTTTGTGATGTTGTGTATTTTTGTTAATATCAATCAGTTATATGTAATGGTTCCAAAAGAATATAGTGGAGGAATTCTTGTGGTATTTTTGATTGGTATATCTAAATATTTTGATTTGATTTTAGGAAATAACAATGCTATAATTTTCAATTCAAAATATTATCGAATGGTTTTGTTTTTAGGATTATTGCTTGTTTTTTTGACAGTAGGCTTAAACATGTTTTTTATCCCTAGATATGCCATAACAGGAACTGCAGTAGCTACTTTATTATCTATAACTTTATACAGTTTGGCTAAATTACTTTTTGTTGTCAAACGAATGCATTTGTATCCATTTACAAATCAGACATTGTATTCTCTTGGAATTACTTTTGGAATATTTTTGGCATTTTATTTTTGGGAGTTTCCTTTTAGCCCAATAATTAGCATTGGATTAAAATCAATTTTAGTTACCCTTTTGTATGTTTATATAAACTACAAATTTGTTATTTCTATTGAAATTAATCAAGCTTTAGATGTTGTTTTGAAAAAGTTAAGAATCAAGTTGTAATTTTTTTCAGTTCAGAAAATACGACTAATCTTAATTTTTAAAATAATCTTTCTAACAAAATCTCACCTCAAATTTGGGTTTTCTCTCTTGTAAAATAATGATACAAGTCTTTATTGTATTAATGATTAAGGAAGTCGGTATGTGAATATTATAACTTTAAATAATTATTGTGTAACTTTTGAGGAATCTAAAAAAAATATATTTGTAGAGAAATTTAATTATAAAAGTTAATAGTCGTTTAATTGTTTTGCAGTGATCAAAAATCACTAAAAGTGGGTATTGTACAAATAAGCGACTATCCTTATTTTTGCAGTTGTTATCTTTAGAAAAGACAATAATTAAATAGCTAAAGTAATTTATCCCAATAATTATGAAAAGCAATCCATACATTAACGAAGAAAGCTTACAAAAATTCTCTAGTATCATAGCTAATAGAATCCACCATGGATTTACTATTATAGAAAAAAATGATACTTTACCTTTTGCTGTTTTATCAAAAGGCAGGAAAGAGGTCGATCACGGGTTTAATTTTTTAATTTGTTGTATGACATTAGGAGTTTGGTCAGTTGGCTGGATTTATTTAACTTATGTTTCTTCAAAAGAAAAAAATATTGTGATAGCTATCGATGAAGATGGAAATACATTTGAAGAAAAATGCTATTCAGAATAGCATTTTTATAATTTTTCCTTTAAGTATTTTCCAGTAACGGAACCTTTTATTTTTACTATTTGTTCAGGCGTTCCAACGGCTAATAATTTTCCACCATTTTCTCCTCCTTCCGGACCTAAATCAATAATCCAGTCGGCACATTTGATGAGATCAAGGTTGTGTTCAATTACTAATATAGAATGACCTTTATCTATCAATGCATCAAAAGAAGCCAATAATTTTTTGATATCATGAAAATGCAATCCGGTTGTAGGTTCGTCAAAAACAAATAAAGCTTTGTCTTTTGTGGCTCCTTTTACTAAGAATGAAGCGAGTTTTATACGCTGTGCTTCTCCACCGGAAAGTGTAGAAGAAGATTGTCCTAATTGTACATAGCCCAAGCCCACATCTTGTAAAGGCTGTAATTTTTGAGTGATTTTAGTTTGTTTATTAGCTATAAAAAAAGCAATTGCATCATCTATCGTCAGGGTTAGAATATCATGAATATTTTTACCTTCAAAAGCGACTTCCAGAACTTCTTTCTTAAATCGTTTTCCGTTACAGGTTTCACATGGTAATTGCACATCGGCCATGAAAACCATTTCTACATTTATGGAACCTTCTCCTTTGCAGGTTTCACATCTTCCTCCATCAACATTAAAAGAAAAATGTTTGGCTTGATAGCCTCTTATTTTTGATAGTTTTTCTTTGGCATACAATTCCCGAATATCATCATACGCTTTAATATATGTCACAGGATTAGAACGGGAACTTCTTCCTATTGGGTTTTGGTCTACGTATTCAATATGTTTAATTTGCGAAAACGAACCTGATATTTCGCTGAATTGCCCTGCTTTTTCACCAACATTTTCGAGCTTTTTTTGCATCGCCGGAAAAAGGATTTTTTTAACAAGCGTACTTTTTCCGCTTCCTGAAACTCCGGTAATAACAGTTAATACATCCAGAGGAAAAGTTACATCTATATTTTGAAGATTGTTTTCTCGAGCTCCTTTTATTTCGATAAAATTCTTGAAAAGTCTGCGTTTTTTGGGAACAGTAATTTCTAAGTCTCCATTCAAATATTTAGCGGTCAGTGAAGTTGATTTTAGAATTTCATCATACGTGCCTTGTGCTACCAAATTACCACCAAAAGTGCCTGCTTCCGGTCCAATATCAATAATCATATCTGCGGCTTTCATGATATCTTCATCATGTTCTACCACAATAACCGTGTTTCCTAAATCTCTTAAAGATAACAGTACTTTTATCAGGCGTTCCGTATCTTTTGGGTGTAAACCAATGCTCGGCTCATCCAGAATGTACATAGAACCCACTAAACTGCTTCCTAGAGAAGTTGCTAAATTGATACGCTGCGATTCTCCTCCGGAAAGTGTTGCTGAATTTCTGTTTAATGTCAGATAATCTAGACCTACTTCGGTTAAAAAAGATAAACGATTATTAATTTCTACCAGCAATCGTTTGGCTATTTGTTTTTCATAAACATCTAAGTCAATATTTTCGAAAAAAGTAACCAAATGTTTAATAGGCAAATCAACTAAGTCAGAAACTGTTTTTGAGTTAATTTTTACATACGAAGCTTCAATTCTCAAGCGTTTTCCTTTGCAGGAATGACATTTGGTTTTGCCTCTGTAACGCGAAAGCATAACCCTGTTTTGAATCTTATAATTTTTTTCTTCCAGTTCTTTGAAGAAATCATTTAAACCTTGAAAATAGCTATTTCCATTCCAGATTAGCTCTTTTTGATCTTCAGATAATTGGTAATAAGGTTTGTGAATAGGGAAATCAAATTTGTAAGCGTTATTTACTAATTCGTCGCGAAACCAACTCATACTTTCACCTCTCCATGGGAAAATAGCATTTTCAAAAACGGATAAAGTAGTATTTGGCACCACTAATTCGGCATCAATTCCTATAATATTTCCATAGCCTTCACAAACGGGGCATGCTCCATATGGATTGTTGAAACTAAATAAATGAACGTTTGGTTCTAGAAATGTAATTCCGTCCAACTCAAAATTATTGGAATAGGAATACTTTTTATCGGAGTTTAATTCTTGTAAATGACAGATTCCTTTTCCTTCAAAGAAAGCCGTTTGCACCGCATCACCCAATCGATTGTAGAACTCTTCTTCGTCTTTGACCACAATCCTATCAATAATGAGCTTTATGTCTTTATTGTCTAAAGAATGTTGGTCAATTTCGTCTAAACGAATCATTTCATTGTTTACCAAAATCCTCGCAAAACCTTGTTGTAAAAGTACTTTTAGTTTGTCTTCCAGTTTTCGTCCTTCTTCTAAATGAATAGGAGCAATAAGCAACCATTTGCTGTCTAGTTCAAAATTTTTCACATCGGTAACTACATCGGTAACCGTATTTTTTTTGACCTCACGACCAGAAATAGGAGAATATGTTCTTCCGATTCGGGCAAACAGCAATTTTATATAATCATATATTTCGGTTGAAGTTCCTACTGTAGAACGTGCGTTTGTCGTATTTACTTTTTGTTCGATAGCAATCGCAGGAGCAATTCCTTTGATGTATTCTACTTTTGGTTTATCTAATCGTCCAAGAAATTGTCTTGCATAGGAAGACAAACTTTCTACATAGCGGCGTTGCCCTTCGGCATATAAAGTATCGAAAGCCAAGCTTGATTTTCCGGAACCCGAAAGTCCTGTGATAACCACTAATTTATTTCGGGGAATCGCAACATCTACATTTTTTAGGTTATGTACTTGCGCGCCTTTTATGATGATATTTTTCTTTGGATCTAATTTCGAAAGGTCAACTTGCATAAAAATGATAATTTTTACAAAAGTAATCAATTTTCAACTGACTAAATGGATTGAACAAGTCACAAATAATCATTAAAAGTGTGGTTAATAAGTGATTTTTCTTCTTGTATAGTTTTTATGTTTTCTATCATCTAAAAAAATAGTATTTTTAAGATTATTTTTGAAAAAAATTAATTTCACCATACCATTGAAAACAAAACTATACATTTTTCTTTTTTTAATGTCCTTTTGTGCTTTTTCTCAAGAATTGCCGCCAATTGTAAAATATGCCTCAACAACTTATGGTGCGGGAAACCAGAATTGGATGATTTCACAAGATCAAAATCATTATGTTTTCTTTGCTAACAATGAGGGATTATTGGAATTTAACGGATCAAACTGGGAATTATATCCATCACCAAACGAAACTATCGTTCGTTCTGTAAAAGTGATTGGAAATAAAATTTATACGGGTTGCTACATGGAATTTGGTTTCTGGACGCGACACACAAATGGAAAACTAAAATACACTTCGCTTAGTAAAACAATAAAAACTCAAATTCTTAATGACGAACAGTTTTGGAATATATTAAACTATGAACAATGGGTTGTTTTTCAATCTTTGGACAGAATATATATTTACGATACCAAAACGGGAGGTTTCAAAATCATTGCTCCTAAAAACAATATTACTAAATCGTTCCGTACAAAAAATGCAATTTATTTTCAGAGTATAAATGAAGGACTTTTTGAAATTGAAAGCGGAAAAGGACGCTTGGTATCTAATAATCCAATTTTACAAAACAATAGGATAGTCAACATTTTTGCTATTGAGGAAGGGCTTTTAATCCAAACACAGCTGAATGGATTTTATAAACTTATAGGAACTGTTTTGACTAAATTTTCTACCGAAGTTGACTCGGAATTAGCATCCAGTAGCGTGTATAGCAGTCAATTGCTGTCGGATGGAAGTTATGCTTTAGGAACTGTCTCTAATGGGATTTTTATCTTAAACAATAACGGGAGAATTAAATATCACATCAATCAAAACAAAGGGTTGAGTAATAATACAGCCTTGTCTTTATATGAAGATGCCGATAAAAATCTTTGGGTAGGATTGGACAACGGAATCAATTGCATTAATCTGCAATCTCCGATACAGAACTTTGTTGATGACACCGGAATTTTAGGAACCGTTTATACTTCAAAACTTTATAAAGGTAATTTGTATGTAGGAACCAATCAAGGTTTGTTTTATAAAAACTATCTGACTAATGATGAATTTAAATTTGTAAACGGAACTAAAGGGCAGGTTTGGTCTTTGTTTGAGTACGATGGGACGCTTTTTTGTGGTCATGATTCTGGAACATTTGTGATTGATAACGCTGTCGCAAAAAATATATTTTCTGCATCTGGAACTTGGAAATTTGAAACTGTCCCCAATCAAAAAGGGCTCTTACTCCAAGGGAATTACTATGGAATTTCTGTTTTGGCAAAAACGAATAATCAATGGAGTTTTAGAAATAAAATTACAGGATTTGATTATTCCTCAAAATATTTTGAAATCACGAATGCGCTGAATGTATATGTAAGTCACGAATATAAAGGAGTTTATAGGCTGGAACTAGACGGAAAACTGTCAAAAACAAAACCTTTTGTGACCTATAAAACACCCGAAAAAGGTAAAAATGCCAGTCTAACTAAGTTCAACAACATAATTTACTATGCTAATAAAGAAGGTATTTTTAAATTAAATGAGAAGACAAAACAATTCAGTAAGGATAATTTATTAAGTTCTGTTTTCGAAAAAGATGAATATACTTCGGGAAAATTGATTGTTGATAATTCCAATAAAATATGGTTGTTTTCTAAAAATTACATCCATTACTTTTCATTGAGTAAACTAAGTAATCAACTGAAACAAAATGTAATTCCGATTCCCGCTTCATTAACAAATTCGATGTTAGGCTACGAAAATATTACTCAAATTTCCAATTCCAATTATTTGATAGGAACTACTGATGGGTATTATATTTTGAATCTTAATGAATTGAGTTTTAAAAATCATAACGTCTCTATTTCCGCAATTACAACAAATAAGTTAAATGAAACTTCCGAAAACCGTTCCATTCAGGGAGAAGGTAGTTTTAAATACGATGAAAATAATATAACCATTAATTATACGGTTCCTGAATTTAATAAATACATCAATGCTGAGTTTCAATATTTATTAGAAGGATTTCAAGAGGAGTGGAGCGAATGGAGTGCGAAATCAACGGTGAATTTTAAAAATTTGCCCCCTGGAGAATATACTTTTAAGGTGAGAGCTAAATTTGCGAATTCTACTTTAGAAGATACAGCTATGTATACTTTTACTGTTGAAAAACCTTGGTATTTAACCAATATTGCTCTTTTTTTCTATTTTATTTTTGTGATTGTGATGGCTCGATTTATTCATAAGGCCTATAAAAACTACTATCAAAAACAAAAAGAGAAATTGATAGAAGAGAATAATTTGTTATTAGAGATTAAAGAGCTTGAAAACGAGCAGGAATTAATGCGCATTAGAAACGAACAGCTTTCACAAGATGTAGATACTAAAAATAGAGAGTTGGCTGTTTCTACGATGAGTTTGAATAGTAAAAATGAGTTGCTGGCTTTTATCAAAGATGATTTAAAGAAAACGCCTGATGATGGTAACAGGAGTATAAAATCAGTCATTTCTACAATTAATAAGAACATAACTGAAGGAGATAGTTGGAGTGTATTTAAAGAAGCCTTTGATAATGCCGATAAAGACTTTTTGAAAAAAATGAAACTGGCTCATCCGTCCTTAACTCCAAACGATTTGAGATTATGTGCTTACTTGAGATTAAATCTTTCCTCGAAAGAAGTGGCGCCTTTGCTAAATATATCTGTACGAAGCGTTGAGATAAAAAGATATCGTTTGCGTAAGAAAATGGAATTGTCGCACGAACAAGGACTTGTAGAGTATATTTTAGCTGTATAGTTCCTTCTGAATTTTACAAATAAAACTATACATTACCACAACAATACCGTTATTGTTGTGGTTTTTTTGTTTTTAGAGAAAATCTGAATTTCTTAATTTCTTCTTAATTTTCAACCCTTTTTTAAATATTATGAATTAAACAAGTGATTTTTTGCATTGTATGTTTTTTGTAGAGGTTCTTTTTGATTTATTATTAGTTGTTCCGATTAATTTTATAATTCACAAAAAATATAAATTATGAAGTCAAACTATCTACTAATCCTTTTTCTATTTCTATCCTCTTTTGGTTTTGCCCAAGGATATGATGTAGGAGGAGTTGTTAAAGAAACCGGTTCTGGTTTACCTATACCTGGAGTAAATGTTCAAGTTAAAAATTCAACTATTGGGACGGCGACAGACATGGATGGTCGTTTTTCTCTAAAAGGAGTTTCCTCTGGCGCAACTTTAATATTTTCATATTTAGGATTTAAAAATTTTGAATATAAAGTAGTATCTAATATAAGTACTCTTTCTATTTCGTTACAGGAAGATTCTAAAGTATTGGATGAAGTTGTAGTAATTGGATATGGAAGTCAAAAAAAGCGAGAAGTAACAGGAGCAGTTTCGGTGGTAGACAGCAAAACTTTGGAAGCTTTAAAACCAGTTAAAATTGAGCAAGCTTTACAAGGAACTGTTTCCGGAGTGAATGTTACAACTACTTCGGGTGCTCCAGGTGCCGCTTTGGATATTCGCATCAGAGGTATTGCAACCAATGGTGAAAATAGGCCTACAACTATCATCGATGGATATGTTGGAGAGCTTGGATTATTAAATCCAAATGATGTCGAGTCCATCACCGTTTTAAAAGATGCACAAGCAGCTATTTATGGTACTATTGGTGCTAATGGGGTTATTCTTATCACGACAAAATCTGGGAAAAAGAATTCTAAATCAAAAATTAGTTACAATACCTATACAGGTTTTCAGGAAACGTCAAGAACATTACCAATGCTTAACGCTACTGAATATGCTTTATTATTGAATGAAAGTTATGCTAATGGCGGTAACGCAATTCCCTTCCCTAATGTTTCTGGTTTAAGCAAAGGAACAAACTGGCAAAATGAAGTTTTCAGCACCAGTGTTCCTATTATCAATCATGACATTTCCTTTTCTGGTGGATCAGATAAAATTACCTATGCGGTAAGCGGTTCTCATTTAGATCAGGAAGGAATTATTGGAGAAAGTAAATCTGGGTTTTTAAGAAATACAGCCAGAGTTTCTGTTGGTGCTGATGTCACTGAGAAATTGAAATTGAAAACAAACGTAATCTATACTTATTTTAATAGAAAATCATTAAACGAAAGTGGTTTAGGTTCTGTTTTGTTCAATGCTTTGAATACACCATCAACACTAACACCGTATGATGCAAATGGGGATTTTACAAAAGTGCCTACAAATACTGGGTTAGGAATTGAAATTATAAATCCATTGGCTCAAATTGCAAATACTTATAATGATTACAACTTCAAAAAAGTCAATGGTAATTTTGGATTAGATTATAAAGTTTTCAAGGATTTTACCATTTCAAGTTCAATTGGTTTTAATACATCAAACAGTGAGTCTAAATCGTTTGCCAAGCAAATTCTATATTGGATAAATCCTTCGGATAAGGTATTTGATGTTTTGAGAAGTTCGGTTTCTCAAAGCGCTATTAATGATAATGATTATTCATTTGATTTATTTGGAACCTATACTAAGAAAATTGGAAATCACAATGTAGTTGCAACTGTAGGAAATACTATTTTCAAACAATACGGAAACGGGTTATTTGCAACTGGATTTGATGTTCCTTACAATTCATGGGAATTTGCAGATATAGCATTGACTAAAGGAATTTCTGAAACCGTACCAAACGGCTCCTATAATTATGATGAACGAAGACTTTCTTATTTTGCAAGAGCACAATATGATTACAAAGGGAAGTACCTTTTTTCTGCGATGATACGACGTGATGCTTCGACAAAATTTGGACCTGGAAATAAAGTGGGTTATTTTCCATCTTTTACTGCGGGTTGGGTAATTTCTGATGAAGGTTTCTTTGGTGAAGACAAACTAATAAACTTCATGAAATTGAGAGGAAGCTACGGTACTTTAGGAAATGACCAGATTCCAAACAATGGTTATGTTTCGCAATTAAGCGGAGAAGCGACCTATGTTTTCGATGATGTTTTAGTGAATGGTTTAGCTACAGGACAAATTCCAAATCCAAATTTGAAATGGGAAGAAGCCAGAAAATTTGACGTTGGTTTAGACCTTAAATTGATACAAAATAAAGTTTCTATTGTTGCGGATTATTTTATTGATACCAGAGCCGATTTGTTAATCCCATTTATACCTGTTTCTGGAATCAACGGAACAGCAGCTCCTGGTGCAGGTTCACCAACGATTAATGCAGGAACGGTAAGAAATTCAGGTTTAGAGTTTGCGATAGATTACAAGAACAAATTCTCGGAGAATTTTTCGATGAGTGTTGGGTACAATGTTACGTTCCTTAAAAACGAAGTATTAGCCGTAAACAACGGGATAGGATATATTGAAGGAGGTTCATTTGGCGTAGGCCAACAAGCACCTTCAAGAATGGAAGTAGGTCAGCCAATAGGTTATTTTTATGGCTACAAAACAGACGGAATTTTTCAAAACCAGTCAGAAGTTGATGCACATCCGTCTCAATTATCTTTGGGTGCTGACGCCAGTCCTGGAGACCTTCGTTTTGTAGATGTAAATGGAGATGGAATTCTTAATTCAAGCGACAGAACGAATATTGGAGATCCAATTCCTGAAGCTACAATGGGTTTCAATTTACAAATGAATTACAAAAACTTTGATTTTGCAGTCTATACTTTTGCTTCCGTAGGGAATGATATGGTAAGGAATTACGAAAGAAACCTTACAGATGTCAATCGACTTAACTATGTTTTAGACCGTTGGACTGGCGAGGGAAGTACTAATACTACTCCAAGAGTGACTACAAGTGCTACAGGAAATTCTACTTTCTCTAGTTATTTTGTTGAAGATGCTTCCTATTTAAGAATCCAAAACATGCAATTGGGATATTCAATAAATTCTAAATTTTCTGAAAAAGCAGGAATCACAAAACTGCGTTTGTATGCAGGTGTAAATAATTTATACACGTTTACAAAATACAAAGGTTTTGATCCGGGTGCTTCTAATGGAGCTCCAATTGGCGGAGGAATTGACTATGGTTTTTATCCAATCCCAAGAACCTATTTGTTAGGTTTAAACATTAATTTTTAATTCGTATTAAAATGAAAAAGTATCTATTTATTACCCTTATATCGATAACAATCTTCTCAACTGTAACCATTTCCTGTAGTGATGATTTTGTGGATCGACCTATAGAATATTCGATTGATTCTGAGAATTATTTTAATTCAAAATCAGATTACGACAATGCCTTAATTGCAGCGTATGATTTATTACAAACCACATATCTGAATGCATTGTTAGGCGAAATAGCTTCAGATAACACTTTGGCTGGAGGCGAAAGTCAATCAGATGTGCCCGGTTTTCAGCAAGTGGATAAAATGATTCATACTCCTGTAAACAGTAATTTAAAAAATTTATGGGACTGGATGTTTGCGGGTGTTCAAAGAGCCAATTACATTCTAGAATTTAAAGATAAGACTGACTTTCAAGGAAAAAATCAAGTGATAGGCGAAGCTCGTTTTCTTAGAGCCTATTATCATTTTGAATTAGTAAAATGGTTTGGTGGAATCCCATTGAAAGGGGACGCAAGATTCAGCTCTGGTGACGAGAAAATAATTCCGCGTTCATCCGTTTCAGAAGTGTATGCTTCCATTGAAGCCGATTTAATTTTTGCTTCTCAAAACTTATCTGCAACAGCAGCCCAAAAAGGAAGAGCAACAAAAGGTGCGGCATTAGCATTATTAGGAAAGGCATATTTGTACCAAAATAAATACGCGCAAGCAGCAGCAACTTTCGAAAGTTTAATAGGAACTTCTTCGTATTCATTGGTTTCAGATTACAATACTATTTTTGAAAATGCTGGAGAGAATGGATTAGAATCGGTTTTCGAAGTACAATACACGGATGTAGAAGGAGCAGGTTTTGGATGTCTCCAATGTAGCGAAGGAAATGTAGCCGTGGGTTTTAGTGGACCAAGAAATTATTCAGGTGATTTATTTACTTCGGGTTTCAGTTTTAATGTTCCAACTCAGAAAGTCGTAAACGCATTTGAAGCCGGAGACAGAAGAGAAGCGGTAGCAATATTAGATATTGAAGCTTGGGCGACAGCAACAGGAGCTACTTTTGGAAAAGGATATGAACACACCGGTTTTTTCAACAGAAAATACATTCCAAGAAAAAGAAGTGCCAACGCACAAGGAGATTTAAACCTAACTAATCCTAATAATTACAGAGCCATTCGCTATGCAGATGTTCTTTTGATGGCGGCCGAAGCTTACAATCGTGGAGGAATCGATGACACTAAAGCAAGAGGATATTTGAACCAAGTTAGAAGACGTGCTTTTGGTGATTTGAATCATGATATTTCGTCTTCTGGAGCAGCTTTGACTGACTTTATTTTAGCAGAAAGAAGATTGGAATTAGTTGGTGAAGGACACCGTTTCTTCGATTTAGTACGAACTGGTAAAGCAGCTCAGGAAATTACTGGATTTACTGCCAACAAAAATGAATTGTTTCCAATTCCTATCGAGGAAATTCAATTTGCAAATGGAAATTGGACACAAAATCCAGGATATTAAAAACTAATATTATTTAAATATGAAAAACTTAAAATTAATACTAAGTCTTTTTGCTCTAATCCTCTTTTTAGGATGTTCAGACGAAAATAATGACGTAGATCTGGATGGAGTAAATGCTCCTTCAAATATATCTGCTCTGACGACCATTACTCAGGATAACTCAGGAAATGTTACTTTTTTGCCTCGTGGCGAAGGAGTTACTCAATTCGAAATTTATTTTGGTGACACAACTACAGCTCCTGTATATGTAAATCCAGGCGGTACCATTACTCATAAATATAAAGAAGGTAAATTTCAGGCAAAAATTGTAGGGGTAACTATAAATGGTAAAAAAACCGAAACGATTCAAGAGGTAACGGTTTCTTTTTTAGCACCAACCAATTTTGAACCTACTATAACTATTGGAAGTAATCTTTCGATTAATGTAACTGCCAAAGCGGAATTAGAGACCTTCTTCCAGGTTTATTTTGGAGATGTAGCAAATGAAGTTCCGGTAGATTTCATGCAAGATGAGGTGATTACGCATACGTATTTAAATCCGGGAACGTATCAAGTAAAAGTGGTTGCACTAAGCGGAGGAGTTGCTACGACACAAAAAACACAAAGTGTAACAGTAACTAATTTATTCGCTGCGCCAGTTCCTACAATTCCGGCAGCAAATGTCATTTCAATGTTTAGCGACAGTTATACAAATGTTGCGGTTGATACTTGGAGAACTTCTTGGTCACAGGCAAATCTTGAAGATATTGATATTAGTGGCAACAAAACTAAAAAGTACAGTGCCTTGAATTTTGTTGGTATCGAAGCAACTACAACTCCAATCAATGCTTCGGCTATGACTTTCTTTCACGTTGATATTTGGTCGTCTGATTTTACAGAGTTTAAAGTTAAACTAGTCGATTTTGGAGCTAATGGAGCTTTTGGTGGAGGAGATGATAAAGAACATGAAATCACGATTTCTAATCCTGAAAAGGAGAAATGGGTGAGTTTAGATATTCCGTTAAGTGACTTCACCGGATTGACTACTCGTTCTCATATTGCTCAATTAATCTTTGTTGGTGCGCCTTCTGGAAATACTACGGTTTATGTGGATAATGTTTTCTTTTACAATCAAGCAGGTTCTATCACAGCAGCGCCAACACCTACTGTAGCGGCATCTAAAGTGATTTCTATGTTTAGCGACGCTTATACAAATGTTGCTGTTAATACTTGGAGAACTTCTTGGTCAAGTGCCACGCTGACGGATTTGAGTATTAATGGAAATGCGACAAAAAAATATAGTGCATTAGATTTTGTTGGAATAGAAGCGACTACAACGCCTATAAATGCTACTGCAATGACGCATTTTCACACTGACGTTTGGTCCTCAGATTTTACACAGTTCAAAATAAAATTAGTCGATTTTGGTGCGAATGGAGCTTTTGGAGGAGGAGATGATGTAGAACATGAAATTACAATTCCGTCACCAGCTAAAGGATCTTGGGTAAGTTTAGATATTCCGTTAAGTTCTTTTACAGGATTAACTACGCGAGCACACATTGCACAGTTAATTTATGTGGGTGCGCCTTCTGGAAATAACACTGTTTATATAGATAATGTTTATTTTCATAATTAATAAAAGATAGATATTAGTAACTAATTATGAATTTAAAATGAGTTGGTATACAACGAGTATCACAATTATATTTTTTAAAAAAATATTTAAAATGAAAAAAATAATCATAAATATAGTATCCGTTTTTGTCCTTCTTTTGATGGTCAATTGTCAGGAAGATAATTTAGGTTTTGGAGCATTAGACACGCCAACAAATCTTCAAGTTACAGCGGAAATAATAGGGAAATCAGCTGCATTTCCAAACGGAGATGGTTCCGGAAAAGTAAAATTTACCAGTACTGCAGAAAATGCTATTTCGTACAAGTACATTTTTAGTGATGGGACTTCAAAAAATTCACCAAGCGGTATATTCGAAAATGCTTTTGCAAAACCAGGTACAAATACGTATACAGTGACTGTAATTGCCTCTGGAGCAGGAGGAGTTGCTACTAATGTTACTTTGGAAGTAACAGTTTTTAGTAATTTTAAAGATGAGCAAGCGGTACAATTTCTAACAGGTGGTGCTTCCAGAAAATGGTATTGGGCACAAACAGAACTAGGGCACTTGGGCGTTGGTCCAAACGTAGCGTGGTCTGATCCTACTTTTGGAACAAAAAATTATTACCCGGATTTTTACTCCGCTAAAGCCAATGAGAAATCAGCTACCTGTTTGTACAATAGTATAATGACTTTTTCTTTAGTTGGTGATCAAATGAAATTTGAGTTGGATAACAAAGGTCAAACGTATTATAATGGTGCTTTTAAAGGCGGAGGAGAGGATGCCTGTTATGATTTAAATACCAGTGGAGCAAAAACTGTGACTTTGAGTAAGTCAGACTCTTTTGTGACAATGAATCCGGATAGTGCCACGCAGACCAGAGGGACTACAATAAATATTGCTGACGGAGGTTTTATGGGCTATTATGTTGGGTCTAGTTCTTACGAAATTTTATCAATTACAGATAATCGTATGGTTGTGCGAGTGATTCAGTCTGGAAATCCATTTTTAGCTTGGTATCATATTTTTACGACAACGGCTACTGGTGCAGTTGTAACTCCGACTCCGACAACAAATTATACGGTTTTGAAATTTTCTGACGAATTTAATGTTGACGGTGCTCCGGATCCTACAAAATGGGGATATGACCTTGGTGCTGGCGGTTGGGGAAATGGCGAAGCCCAAACGTATACAAGCGCTTCTGATAATGTAATTGTACAAGGCGGAAATCTAAAAATTACGGCTAAAAAATCAGGAACAGGGTATACTTCCTCAAGACTAAAATCAGAAAATAAATTTGAATTTACTTATGGTAAAATTGAAGTAAAAGCCAAACTTACTACTGGTGCAGGAACATGGCCTGCAATATGGATGTTAGGACAGGATTATGCAACAAATACATGGCCAGGTTGTGGTGAAATAGATATAATGGAATTTAAAGGTAGTGAACCTACTAAAATACACGGAACACTCCATTATCCAGCAGTTTCTCCAGGAGCGGGTAATACTAATTCAACAACTATTGCAAATGCTTCTTCTGAGTTTCATATTTACAAAGCCATTTGGAGTCCTACTTCAGTTCAGATCTTTGTGGATGACAAATTATATCATACAGTAGCAAATAATAATTCTTTACCATTTAATAAAGATTTCTTTTTGATTTTGAATGTGGCAATGGGAGGAACTTTTGGAGGAGCAATTGATCCTGCTTTTTCGCAGTCTTCAATGGAAATTGATTATGTAAGGATTTATCAATAAAATACGTAATGAGTTTATAAAGGTCGGTTCTTTTACCGACCTTTTAATTATAACAAAAAGGATAAAGATGAGAAATAAATCACTGTTAGCATTATTTGCTATTACAGCTTTAATAGTTGCAGGCTGCAGCAATAAAATTTTAAAATCACCTGTTTCTTATTCCAAAGAAAATATTTTAGATACTAAAGTAGATTCTGTACTCAAATTGATGACTCTGGAAGAAAAAGTGGGACAACTCAACCAATATAACGGATTTTGGGATATTACAGGTCCAACTCCAAAAGAAGGTCAGGCAGCTAAAAAATACAAAGACCTGAAAAAAGGTTTAGTGGGATCGATGCTGAATGTAAAAGGAGTTAAAGATGTAAAAGCGTTGCAAAAAATTGCGGTAGAACAAACACGATTGGGAATTCCGTTACTTTTTGGGTTTGATGTCATTCACGGCTATAAAACCATCAGCCCAATTCCACTGGCCGAAGCAGCAAGTTGGGATTTAGAAGCAATAAAAAAGTCGGCGGCAATAGCGGCAGAAGAAGCGGCTTCCGTAGGGTTGAATTGGACTTTTGCACCCATGATTGATATTTCTAGAGATGCTCGTTGGGGACGTGTTATGGAAGGAGCTGGTGAGGACACTTTTTTAGGAAGTAAAATTGCCGTAGCTCGTATACAAGGTTTTCAAGGCGAAGATTTAGCCGCTACGAATACTATTTTGGCTTGCGCCAAACATTTTGCAGGATATGCGTTTGCAGAATCAGGAAGAGATTATAATACGGTAGATATAAGTGAAACGGTGTTGCAGAATACAATTTTTCCTCCTTTTAAAGCGGCGGTTGATGCTGGTGTGCGAACGTTTATGAACTCTTTCAATGAGTTGAATGGAATTCCCGCAACAGGAAATGCCTATTTACAAAGAGAAGTTTTAAAAAGAGATTGGAGATTTGATGGTTTCGTAGTTTCTGATTGGGGTTCTATCAACGAAATGATACCACATGGTTATGCCAAAGACAGTAAACATGCTGCCGAAATAGCAATTAATGCCGGTTCAGACATGGATATGGAATCCAGTGCGTATGTGGAACATTTGGTAGCATTAGTGAAGGAAGGTAAAGTCAAGGAAAGTGATATTGATGATTCGACAAGACGCATTTTGAAAGTAAAGTTCGAATTGGGTTTGTTTGACGATCCATACAAATATTGTGATGAAAATCGAGAATTGGCAACCGTTGGGAAACAAGAATTTCAAGAAGGAGTTTTGGATGTAGCCAAAAAATCGATTGTGCTTTTGAAAAATGAAAAGGAAGTATTGCCTTTAAAAAAATCAGGTCAAAAAATTGCATTAATCGGTGCTTTGGCAAATGATAAAACGAGTCCTTTGGGGAGTTGGAGAATCGCTGCTGACGATAATTCGGCAGTTTCAGTTCTGGAAGGATTACAAAAGTATTCAGGGAACCAACTTACTTATGCTAAAGGAGCTGATGTAGCCGAGGGAAGAACACAATTCATTTGGGAAACTAAAATCAATACAACTGATAAGAGCGGATTTGCAGAAGCCATTGCGGTTGCAAAACAAGCCGATGTGGTAGTTATGGTTTTGGGAGAACACGGGTTGCAATCAGGTGAGGGAAGAAGCAGAACTGATTTAGGTTTGCCGGGTGTTCAGCAAGAATTGTTGGAAGCAATTTATAAAGCCAATCCTAATGTTGTTTTGGTTTTAAATAACGGCCGACCATTAGCAATTCCTTGGGCTGATGAAAATATTCCTACAATTGTTGAAGGATGGCATTTAGGAACGCAAAGTGGTAACGCAATAGCACAAGTTTTATACGGTGATTATAACCCAAGCGGAAAATTGCCAATGACTTTCCCTAGAAATGTAGGTCAGGTTCCTATTTATTACAATTATAAAAATACAGGAAGACCGTTGATGAATGAGCCCGAAAGTGTATTTTGGTCGCATTATATTGATGAAAAGAACACTCCTTTGTACCCTTTTGGTCATGGACTTAGTTATTCTAGATTTGAATACTCTAATTTGCAATTATCATCTAATGCATTTGCTAAAAATGGTAAAATTGAAGTCTCTGTAACTATAAAAAATACTGGAAAAGTTACCGGAAAAGAGGTTGTTCAATTGTATATTAGAGATTTGATAGGAAGTATTACCCGTCCGGTAAAAGAGTTGAAAGGATTCGAAATGATCGAATTACAACCTAACGAAACCAAAAAAGTAGTATTTTCAATCGATGAAAAAACAATTGAATACTTCACAGCCAATAAAAAATGGGAAGCAGAAGCAGGAGATTTTAAAGTATTCATCGGAGGAAGTTCAGTAACAAAGTTGGAAGGCGATTTTCAATATTCTAATTAAAATAAAATGAAAAAAATACTAATATTATTGCTTGTGGTTAATTTTTCTTTTGCACAACAGAACAAACGAAAACTAGTTTGGGAAGAAAATTTTGATGGCACCACATTAAACGAAAATAATTGGAATTTTGAGCTTGGAGATGGTTGTCCTAATTGTGGTTGGGGAAACAACGAACGACAATTGTACACGAAACAAAACCACACGGTTGCGAAAAATCAGTTAGTTATCACGGCCAAAAAGGAAGGTGATAAATACACTTCAACAAGGATTACCACCAAAGGCAAAAAAGAGTTTCAATATGGACGCTTCGAAGCTAGAGCAAAGTTGCCTGTTGGGCAAGGAGTTTGGCCGGCTTGGTGGATGTTGGGTTCAAATATCAGTGAAGTCGGTTGGCCAAAATCTGGAGAAATCGATATTTTGGAATATGTAGGGAAAGAACCCAATATGGTTTTTACTTCTTTGCATACACAAGACAGTCATGGAAACACTATAAATACCAAGAAAACAAGATTTGATGCTATCGAGGAAGGTTTTCACATTTACGCTGTAGAATGGACAAAAGATAAAATTAATTTTTTTGTAGATGATACTTTAGTGTATACCTTTCAACCTGAAAATAAAACAGAAGCGATTTGGCCATTCAACCAGCCTTTTTATTTTATTGTCAATATGGCTATAGGAGGGAATTTTGGAGGCCCCGAAGTGGATGACAATATACTTCCGCAGGATTTTATAGTTGATTACATTCGAGTCTATCAATAATCAGAAATAATAACTAAAATAATTAAAAGTAAAACAAGGTTAGGTTGTAATTAATTGATAGTCAGACTTTGTTTTGTTTTTTCTAGTTTCAGATTTCATTTTTAGTAAAAGACTCCTAATTGTTATTCGTCAGCATCCTATTTTTATAGGAATGTAAAAAAAGAAGAAAAATTTTAACAATTTTCAGTCTTGTTCTGTTAATTTTTATTAATTTTACTTGCATGTTAAAACAATAATTAGTTAAATTTGAAAACTTAACAAACCTAAATAAACACTAGCCTATAATAGAAAACTACTTTTTAGAGACATCTCTTATTTTATTTTAAAACTAAAAAGTATTATTATGGTTAATATACAACTCCCTGATGCGTCATTGGTAAAGGATTATGTCGCAGGTAATGAGGATGCCTTAGCTAAACTAATAAAAAGGCACGAATCAAAAATTTATGGTTTTATTTATTCGAAAATTCCGGATAAAGATATTACCAACGATATTTTTCAAGATACTTTTATCAAAGTAATTAAGACTTTGAAATCAAATTCATATAACGAAGAAGGTAAATTCTTACCATGGGTTATGCGTATATCCCATAATCTCGTTGTAGATCATTTCAGGAAGACAAAAAAAATGCCCATGTTTAGAGAAACCGAAGAGTTCTCTATTTTTTCCATAATGTCAGATGATTGTCAAACGATAGAGAATAAAATAATTTCGGAACAAGTCGAAATGGATTTAAAAAAACTAATCGAAGGACTTCCGGCTGATCAAAAAGAGGTGTTGGTGATGCGAATGTATCAGGACATGAGTTTTAAGGAAATTTCGGAATCGACGGGAGTTAGTATCAATACCGCTTTAGGGAGAATGCGTTATGCTTTGATGAATTTGAGAAAAGTGATAGATAAACACCAAATTGTTTTGACCAATTAACAATATGTTTAAACTTGCTGCGTTGTAATGTAAAGAAAAATATATATTACTCTATGGCAAAAATTTACTCAAAAAAAGAATCAGTTTCAAAAAACAGGAAACCAAGTAAAGAAACAATTTCTTTCTTATTAAGCTATTCCAAAGCGTTGAGCATAATAAAAATAGACAATAAAAGTTTCGAAATCATATCGAATTAAAAACACCTGATTCCAATTATAGTTGGTCTTAAGCGTATTTAATTTGGTTTTTTAAATTATTAAAAAATCCCATTATTTTAAAAAAAAATAATGGGATTTTTTGTTCAATGAGGTTTTATTTTTTGTTGTAGGAATCAAGGACTGTTTTTCTGCCAATTGTTTTTGTGATAATATCTTTGTCTAAATCCCAGCCACGAGCCGGAGAATATTGCCTTCCGTACCAAATAATCTGAAGGTGTAAATCATTCCAAAGTTCTTCAGGAAAAATACGTTTCGCATCTTTCTCTGTTTGGACAACATTTTTTCCGTTTGTCAAATTCCATCGATACATCAATCTATGGATGTGAGTATCAACGGGAAAAGCAGGAACTCCAAAGGCTTGCGACATTACAACACTTGCCGTTTTATGTCCTACCGCAGGTAATTCCTCTAAAAACTCAAAACTTTGAGGTACTTTTCCATCATGTTTGTCAATTAAAATATGGGATAAACCATGAATTCCTTTTGATTTCATTGGTGATAAACCGCAAGGGCGAATGATTTCCTTAATTTCCTCCACGGACATTTTTATCATATCGTATGGATTGTCAGCTTTAGCAAAAAGTAAAGGTGTAATTTGGTTCACGCGAACATCCGTACATTGTGCCGAAAGTAAAACAGCAATCAATAACGTATAAGGATCCTTATGGTCTAAAGGAACTGGAATCGTTGGGTATAACTCTTTTAACGTATTTATAACAAACGTTACACGTTCTTGTTTATTCATTATTCATTAAATTTGATTTGTAAAGAAAAACAATTTCATTGGCAATAGCAAAATTCAAATTCAATTCAAATAAATAAAAAACATAAATAATGACAACATTAAAAAAAGGAGATAAAGCACCTAATTTTTCTGGTCTGGACCAAGACGGGAAATCACATCAATTAGCGGATTATGCAGGTAAAAAATTAGTCGTTTTCTTTTATCCAAAAGCAAATACGCCAGGTTGCACTGCAGAAGCGTGTGATTTAAGAGATAATTTCGAACGATTCCAAGCTAATAATTATGAGCTGTTAGGGGTTAGTGCCGATGCTCAAAAAGCTCAAGCTAAATTCAAAGAAAAATTTGATTTTCCGTTTCCGTTACTTGCTGATGAAGATAAATCTGTAATTGAAGCTTTTGGAGTTTGGGGACCAAAGAAGTTTATGGGAAAAGAATATGACGGTATTCACAGAACAACATTTGTAATTGATGAAAAAGGGATTATCGAAGATGTGATTTCAGATGTGAAAACTAAGGCTCATGCAGCTCAGATATTGAAGTAAGTGTTCAGTAATCAGTTATTAGTGTTCAGTTACTGCAATTACAAATAAGTATACAAAGACTGAAATTAAATTTTGACAAACAAAATAAAGTCCAGAGTTGAGATGTTAAATGACCTCAATTCTGGACTTTGTTTTGTAATTTAAATCGAAATTTCATGACTGATTCCGATAGTTATTAGGACTAGCAACTGAACACTAATAACTGATTACTGACCACTATTCGCTAATTGCTTTCCTTTAAAACTTTGTTTGGGTCATACCCAAAAAGACGGTGTTCTTTGATTATTTCTGCAATACCAGTAGGAAGCATTGTTTCCCAACCCGGTTTTCCATTATTAATCATATTTAAAACTTCACGAGAGAAAACTTCTAAAATAGAAGGGTCATAATCATCTATATCAACTACTTTTCCGTTGAATTTAAAGAATTTGTATAATTCTTTCATTCTAGGATGTACTTTTAAGTTTTCTGATGTGATGATTTCTCCATCTTCTCCAATCATTGGATACAAGAAAACTTTCATATCGCGATAGAATAATTTTCCAAATGCTTCTAATATTCCACCGCTTAAATGACGGTAATATTTCTCATCAAAAATGTCTACTAAATTATTCACGCCCATGGCTAATCCCATTCTGGCTTTGGTATAATTAGCAAAATACTCCACCACTTTATAGTATTCTTGGAAGTTTGAAATCATTACTGTTTGCCCAAGTGAACACAGTAACTCCGCTCTATCCATAAAATCTCTTTCATCAATTTCACCATCAGAACGTAAGTTTGATAATGTAATTTCAAAAACTACCAGTGTGTTTTCGACATTTACCTTATTTTCATTCAGGAACATTTTCAATGATTTCTCATACATGTCCATGTTCACTTTTGTAACGGGACGAAAACTACCTCTAAAAGCAAGAATATTTTTCTTGTATAAAATTGCTGCAGGAAGAATGTTTTTACCTTCAGGGTTAAACATTACCGCATCAGTCATTCCGTTTTTTACTAATTGTAAACTCATCAAACGATTGTCAACATCAGCAAAACGAGGTCCTGAGAAATTTATAGTGTCTATTTCTAATTGATCTTTATCTAGGTGATCGTATAAATAACGCAACAATCGTTTAGGATCATTGTATTTATAATATGCTCCATAAATTAAGTTTACACCAAGAATACCAAGTGTTTCTTGCTGTAATCGGACATCAGTTTCTTTAAATCGAATGTGAATAATAATTTCGTTATAATCCTCATCTGGTTCAATTTGATAACTAATTCCAACCCATCCATGTCCTTTGAATTGTTTTGCAAAATCTATCGTAGCTACAGTATTGGCATAACTAAAAAACATTTTGTTAGGATGTTTTTCTCTGCTCAATCTTTTTTCTATCAGATTTACTTCATGAGAAAGCATTTTTTTAAGTCGGCTTTCGGTTACGTAACGGCCGTCTTCTTCAACGCCATATACGGCATCACTAAAGTCTTTGTCATAGGCTGACATTGCTTTTGCAATTGTACCCGAAGAACCACCAGATCTAAAAAAATGTCTTACAGTTTCTTGACCAGCTCCAATTTCTGCAAAAGTTCCGTAAATATTTTCATTTAAATTGATACGTAGTGCTTTGTCTTTAATCGAAGGGATTTGTTCGATGATTTTGTCACCTTTTAATTTTATTTCTGTATCCATTTTCTTTTAATATGGCTAATATGTTGCAAAGTTAATGAAATAGGTTTCTAATGAAAGATAATTAACCCTATTTTTGTATATAAAAGCAATAAAATTGAAGGTATATTTTTTAGGAACTGGCACATCACAAGGGATTCCTGTTATTGGAAGTAACCATCCAGTATGTAAAAGCACTGATTTTAAAGACAAAAGACTGAGAGTTTCCGTTTGGATTTCTTGGGGAAACCATTCTTTTGTTATCGACTGCGGACCTGATTTTAGACAGCAAATGCTTTCTTCAAATTGTCAAAAAGTAGATGGAATCCTCTTTACTCACGAACATGCTGACCACACAGCAGGAATAGATGATATTCGCCCGTTTAATTTTAAACAGGGAGAAATACCTATTTATGCCCATCAAAGGGTTGTCGATAATCTGAGAAGGCGGTTTGATTACGTTTTTGAAACGGTAAATAAATACCCGGGCGCACCTTCTGTTGCAACTATTGAAGTTGTCAATAATGAACCATTTTCTCTTGGAAATAAGACGGTGATTCCTATTGATGTAATGCATGGAAATCTTCAGGTTTTTGGGTATCGAATAGATGATTTTGCCTATTTAACGGATGTGAAAACTATTGAAAAAAGCGAAATCGAAAAATTAAAAAATTTAAAAGTATTGGTTATAAATGCTTTACGGGAAGAGCCTCATGATACGCATTTCAATTTGAAAGAAGCATTAGATTTTATAACTTTGGTCCAGCCAAAAACCACTTATCTTACACACATTAGTCATATTATGGGATATCATGAAGAGGTTCAAAAAAATCTTCCTCCAAATGTTTTTCTAGCGTACGACAATTTAGAAATTACACTATAATTCAATTCACAATGAAACAGTCATTATTCCTTTATCTCACTATTTTAGTGGTACTTTCTTCGATTTTCACTTATATGTTTTTGAGTAAACAGGTCGAGTTTGAACAAAAAAGATATGAGAAAACTACCAAAAAGTTAAGAGACAGTCTACGTTTAGTTTCGAATCAGCTGACTGATGCTAACTATTTTTCTTTGGAAAAAAATGAAAATGCGCAAAATTATTTTGATTCAGGAAGTTCAGAAAAAATAATTCAATACGAGAAATTAATTCCTGTTGTTACTGAAAAATTATTGGATTACAACTCTAACCCAAAAGGAAATCCTTACACTGGGCAAGATCAAATAGGGGCAAATAAATTTATTGTCAATAAAGTAAGAATCCTAAACCACAGATGGATTATCGCAGACTTTAGTGACGGTGAAATTTGGGGAGAGGTTTTATTAAAATATTTTGTAAATGCTGATGACAGTATTTCTTTTGAAGTAAATCAATCATTGTTATATCAAAAATAAACATGAAAAAAGGATTATTGTTTTCGGTAATGATCATTTTTGCTTTTTCTTGTGCAAAAAAGATGGATCAAAAAAAGGAATCCAAGACTACAATTCTAAAAGAAGAAAAACCACAATTAACAGGCGGAGATTTGGATGAACATGGTTGTAAAGCTTCTGCCGGTTATACCTGGTCTGCGTTGAGGAATGAGTGTATTCGAGTTTTCGAAATCGGAACTAGATTAAATCATTATGAACAAGAAAGTGCGACTACATCAGCTTTTGTAATTTTTGAAGCTAATAATGGAAATAAAGCAGAATTGTTTCTGGATACCCAAAAGGAATCTATTATCTTAGAACGAAAAGCCGAAGGCCAACCATGGGTTAAGGATGATTGGCAATTGATTCCTTGGAAAGGTTATGTTTTGAAAAAAGCCGAAGAAATTAAATATACAGGACAATAAAATCAGTTAGTTGTTTAGTAACCAATTTTTAAAGTCATAGAAATTTTGTGGCGCCACTCCATGACCCACAGGATATTCCTTATAGGTTATATTTATTCCTAAATTTTCTAGTATTGCAGGTGTTTTTCTAGCCCATTCTACGGGGATTACTTGATCTACTGTTCCGTGTGAAGCAAATATTTTCAAGTCAGTAAAGTTGTTTTTAAGATAATCCTCTGCCACAATTTCTAAATTTAAATAACCACTCATAGCTACTACTTTTTGAACTTTTTCTGGGTAAGAAAGTGCTACTGCATAACTTAAAATAGAACCTTGGCTGAAGCCAACCAAAGCAATTTGTGTTGCATCGATTGGATAATTAGCGACTAACTCATCAATAAATCCAGCGATTATGTCTCTTGAAACTTTAGCTTGCTCATGGTCTGAAAATTTATTTTGATCCGCATCAAAGTTTATCGCGTACCAAGCATAACTGCCGTATTGCAAGTCATAAGGCGCACGTGCTGAGATGATATAATATTCCTCTGGAAGTTCGGTTGCAAATGAAAACAAATCTTCTTCATTGCTGCCATATCCATGTAATAAAAGGATAAGAGGATTTTTGTCTAATTTTATTTTAGGTTCTCGTATTTTATATTCTAAAGATAAATTCATCGGATTATGATATGTTTTTAAGCCATTTTTGAAAATAAGTTCCCAATAAAGGAACTGGTTTTATTTCTCCTTTTATAGCACTCGTAATGCCGTAAGACCATAAAACAAATACAAAAATCCACATAGGAGCTGAAATCATTAAGCTGTCAAAATTGCTGATGATTAATCCCAGTGATATAAAAGTTAATGTGAGACCCAGTCCTTGGCGAATGTGAAAAGAAGCAAATGCATTTTTATCTTCGGAGTTCATGGACATCGCTATAAACACACCAATTCCTAAAATATAGCTTGTTATGGCGGCAGTCTTTCCCGACTCAGAATTATTATTATTATTATTATTATTATTATTATTATTATTATTCATTTTCTATGCTAAAATTAATTTTCCTTGATTCACAATTCCGATAACTTTTCCTTTCATTTCTGTTTCCAGAAACGCTGAGTTTTTCGATTTGGATAAAATGGATGATTTTGTGAAAGTACTTTTTGGTTCAGGGTTAAATAAGGTAATATTTGCTTTTGAACCTTCATTTATGACTTGGATATCGATACCGAATGTAGATTTTCCAGCAGTCAATTTATCTATTACGGTTTCTAATGGCAAGACGGTCATCAAAGCACCAAAAGCACTTTCCATTCCAATTGTCCCATTTTTGGCACCATCAAATTCCATTTTCTTGTGTTCAATGTCTATCGGATTATGGTCGGATGTAATCATATCAATTGTTCCGTCTTTTATCCCTTTCAACAATGCTTTTCTATCGGTTTCAGTTCTAAGTGGTGGTGAAACTTTATAACGGGTATCAAAACCTTCCAGTTTTTCATCTGTTAAAACTAAATTATGTACAGCAACGCTACACGTTACATTTAGGCCATTCGCTTTAGCCTCTTTGATTAATTGAACTGATTTTTTAGTCGAAATCGTAGGAATGTGTAGTTTTCCTCCGGTATATTCTAGCAGAAATAAATTTCTTGCGATTTGTAATTCTTCGGCAAGATTTGGAATTCCTTTCAAACCTAATCGGGTAGAAACAATGCCTTCGTTTGCCACTCCGTTTCCTTTTATATTTTCGTCTTGGGAAAAAGCAAGAATTAATCCATCAAAATCCTGAACGTATTGTAAAGCGATCTTTAGTAAATTAGCATTATCCAAACTTTTATTGTAATCTCCAAAAGCAACTGCTCCTGCTTTTTTCATATCATACAATTCAGCCATGTCTTTTCCGGCGCTTTCTTTGCTTAAAGCGCCAATAGGATAGAGTTGAGTTGCAAATCCGAGTGCTTTGTTCAATACAAAATTTACTTGGGATTGATTGTCAATAATAGGGAAGGAGTTGGGTTGTAATGCGATTGCGGTAAAACCACTCTTGGCAGCTACAGTAAGTCCGTTTGATATCGTTTCTCGGTCTTCAAAACCAGGTTCTCCTAAAGAAACGCTGCTGTCAAACCAGCCTTGTGAAACATGTAAATTATCAAGTTGTATTTCGTCTGCTTTATCTGGATTTGGAAGTGATGTTTCAATTTTTTTTATAAAACCATCAACAATTAAAATATCTGCAGTCTTATTATGAAAGGGACTTTTTGAATCGATAATTTTGGCGCCTCTGATGATTAATTTCATATGTAGATAATATTTGTTTTTAATGGAATATGGCATTCGCACAGTCGTGTTAACTTTTACGACCAAATTACGGTCATGCTCATTTCATATTAATTTTTAAGTATTGGACTTTCGTTAATTACTTTACGAATCGTATAATTGCCATTTCGGTTATCAGAAATAACAGTGCAAAGATAACAAACCATTTCCAAATTTGATTATCAGTTCTGTCAGTTTGTAAAGTGTTAAATAGCGATGGGATTGATTCGATTGTTTTATAGTCAGAAAGAATATTGTCATTGGCTGAAGCCAAATCACTTTCGGTTCTATTGTAATTGAAACTGATGTTTTCAATCCATTCTTTTTTATTGTAAATGCTGAAATTTCCCGCTTGTTCCGGATAATCATTGAAAGTCATTTTTACTTTATTATTCAGGATTTGTTGGATAGGAATGAATTGTTCATCTAAGCCTTTTACCGTTAAAATAGCATCTTTGTTTAACGATGCTTCTGTTAAGTGCGGGTTGTTATTTCCAATTATCAAAGTATTTACGCCATTGTTTTGATTGTTCATCGCCATCTTGTAAAATGTAGGAACAATTAATGGAGATTGCTGGAAATTTGAATTTTCAATATTGATAGGAGCTGCAAAAATTGCAACTGCTGAAACCGAATTCGCTATCGAAGTCAAGAAAACACTTTGGTCCTCATAAGACAAAGCAGCTGGACTGGAGCTGGATATTCCAAATGAACTTTTTGTTTTTGGATACTGAAAATTAGTCACTTTATTTTCAAAAACACTATTGAATATAGGATGATTGAAGTTAATTTTAGTAATCAATTTTTCTCTGTTTTCTAAAGAATTGAATGTAAGTTTTCCAAAATTTGATACAAAAGAATTCATATTCGGAATTGAACTTATCGCCGAAGGAATCACAATTAAATTGCCACCTTTTTCTACAAAAGATTTCAAAGTGGTTGCCAAAGCTTGCGGGATTTCATCCAATTCATTTAAAACAATCGCATCTTGTTCCTCCAATTTATTGTAATCCAATGCGCTTAAAGTATAATTGCTAAAATTGAATTCTTCACTGGTGTAAATTCGGGAAAGGAAATTACTTTTCGCCGGTTCTCCAATGCTGATAATGTTGGTTTTCTTCGTTTTTGAAATGCTAAAATACAACGTGTTATCATAAGACAACCCATTGTCAACTATGGAAAAATAACCATGAAAGGATTGTTTTGGAATCGTAAAGTCTAAGTTTTTTTTCTTTGTGTCTAATGTTACTATCGTCTTTGCAATGAGCTTGTTTTCATTGTATAACGAAATAGGAATCGGGTTAAAATCATCTCCATAACCAGATATTTGGACGCTAATTTCATAAAAATTTTCTAATGTTTTATTGATGAAAACACTGTCAATAGAAATATTGTTTTTTTGTTCTGCTTTTGGGATTATAAATAAAGGCGAATCAGTTGCATCACTATTTTTCAGTTGTTTTTCATCAAGACCAACAGCGTCGGTAATGATAACGATATCCTTTTTGAAAGCCGATTTATGTGCTTTTATTTTTGCTATTATATTATCTAATTGGAACGGAGTAGCGCTGTATTTTAGATTTTGCAAAGCACCACGAACCGATTTTATATCTGTGTTCCAATAATTTTCAGAATTGGTAAGCAAAGAAAAATTTACATTTTCAGGAGTTTCTTCAAGCAGTTCCTGAACAGCTCGTTTTAGCAATTCACCTTTTTTACCTTTAGCTTGCATGCTAAAAGAATTGTCTAAAATAATATATAATTCGTTGTTTGCATTTTTACTGTCTTTTGACTCAAAAAAAGGTTGTGCAAATGCGATAATAATAAAAGCTAGTAGCAATAAACGAGAGGCTAGAAGCAACCATTTCTTGATTTTAGAGCTTTTTCGGGTTTGTATGGAAAGTGCTTTTAAGAAACGAACATTGGTGAAATATTCTTTTTTGAAACGGCGTAATTGAAATAAATGAACCAAAATTGGAACAATCAACAAGAACAGAAAGTATAAAATTTCGGGATGTTTAAAATGCATTCTGAGGTTGAGTTTACTTCACTGGATTTTATTTTCAATGGAGTTCATTGAATTTCGTGAGTCAAAAATACAAATTTGTTGGCAGTTTTAGATGAAGTTGTTATAATTTTTCAAAGGAATAAACAATTGACATTCATTATGAATATAATGTGTATTTTAGCTTTTCAATAAAATATAAAAACATGAAAAAACCGTTTGCTGTTATTCTATTCATTTTCATTTTTACAAGTGTACAGGCACAAAAAAATAAATTTAATTTACTGATTGGAACCTACACTCAAAGCTGTGATAGCGAAGGAATTTATGTATATGATTTTAATTCAAAGACAGGTGATTTCAGTTTTAAAAATGCAACTGAAAAAGTTATAAATCCGAGTTATTTGACGGTTTCAAAGGAGAATGACTTCATTTATGCCGTAAATGAGTTTGGTGCTGAAAGTACGGTAAGTTCTTTTAGTTACAATCCGTCAAGCGGAAAATTAGACTTAATCAACAAGCAAAGTTCAAAAGGTGCTGATCCTTGTTACATCATTAATGACGATAAAAATGTGATAATTGCCAATTATTCTGGTGGGAATATCTCCGTTTTTGGAAAAAATAATGACGGAAGTCTTGCAGAAGCAAAACAAGTTGTGCAACATTATGGTAAAGGAATCAACGCGCAAAGACAAGAAGGTCCGCATGTGCACATGGTTCATTTTTCTCCGGATAAAAAGTTTGTTTTGTCTAACGATTTAGGGAATGACAAAGTATATTCGTATGCCTATAATCCTAATGCTGCAAATACTGTATTAGAATTAAAAGATAGTGTTTCAGTGAAATCTGGAAGTGGACCAAGACATTTAACTTTTAGCAAAGACGGTAAATTTGTTTACTTATTACAGGAACTTGACGGAGCATTAACGGTATTTAGTTATTCAAACGGAATATTGAAAAAGATTGATGAAACCTCCATTTTAGCAAAAGACTTCAAAGGAACATTTAGCTCTGCAGATATTCATATTTCGCCTGACGGGAAGTTTTTATATGCTTCTAATCGCGGTGAAGTAAACACGATTACAATTTTTAAAATTCTAAAAAACGGAAAATTACAATTACAAGGGCAAACCAGTACTTTAGGAAAAGGACCTAGAAATTTTGCGATTGATCCAAGCGGAAATTTTCTTTTAGTTGCACATCAATATACTAATGACGTAGTGATTTTTAAAAGGAATAAAACTACGGGAGCACTTAAAGATACTGGCAAAAAAATTGCTTTATGTTCTCCAGTTTGCTTGGTTTTTACAAAGAATTAAAATGAAATTATGATTACAAAAAAAAGGCTAAAAATGAGTATCATTTTTAGCCTTTTTTTTGTACTATTTATTCTTGTCTTTTCTCTTTTTATCTCTGGTTTTTAGCATATTCCTATTGACAGAACCATGTGTTTTTTTCTTGGTTACACCAGGTCCGCCGAGGTTGACTTTTTTGTTCTTTTTACTTTTTTCTTGAAAAGCTCCATCTCCTGCCAGTTTTTGTTTTTTCATCAAAAACTTAATCGGTTGTCTGTCTTTTTCAGGTTCGATTAATTTTGCAGAAACTTCAACTGTTTCCGGGAAAGGCTCGATTGCTAATTCCATATTCATAAGTACTTCGACTTCCACTTTGAATTCTTCTTCACGAGGAGCGATAAGACTTATAGCTGTTCCTGCTGCATCTGCACGGCCGGTTCTACCAATTCTGTGCATGTACAATTCCGGCATTTCTGGCATTTCAAAATTGACAACGTGGGTAATATTTGAAATATCTAAACCTCTTGCCATAATATCAGTAGTAATCAAACCACGAAGATTTCCTTCTTGAAAGGAAGCCATTGTACTCAAACGATAATTTTGTGATTTATTGGAGTGAATTACACCAAACTGACCATCAAAATCTTCTTCGATTCGTTCGTGTAACATATCCGAAATCTTCTTATTATTGACAAAAACCAACACACGACTCATGTCTTCGTTAGATTCTAATAAGTGTTTTAATAGATTTACTTTGGTATTGAAATTGGGAACATTATAAGTAATTTGCTTGATGTTTTCCAATGGAGTTCCTGATGCCGAAAGCGTAACTTCTTCCGGATAATCAAAATAGTCATTCAAAATAGCATCTACGTCATCTGTCATAGTTGCTGAAAAAAGTATGTTTTGACGTTTTTTAGGCATCATGGCCAAAATAGCGGTCAATTGAGTTCGGAAACCTAAATTAAGCATTTCATCAAACTCATCGATTACCAATTTTTGCATTTCTTCAAAACGAATAACATTGTCCAGCGTTAAATCCATGATTCTTCCTGGAGTTCCCACTAGTATGTCGCAACCTTGATAAACAGTTGTTTTTTGAGTATTGATGTTTACCCCTCCAAAAATACCAACGGTACGAACCGACATGTATTTTGTCAATTTTTCTACTTCTTCCACTACTTGTACTACAAGCTCACGTGTAGGAACCAGAATTACTATTTTAGGAGTATGTCCCGGAGTAAATTTATATAATTTTAATAAAGGCAATAGGTATGCAAATGTTTTACCAGTACCGGTTTGTGCAATTCCCATCATATCTCTTCCAGACATTATCACAGAAAAAGTTTTTTCCTGGATGGGAGTTGGAGAAGTAAATCCTAAATCATCTATTGCTTTTTGTACAGATTTAGGGAGATTGAATTGTTCGAAAGTACTCATTTGCTTAAATTTTGTGCAAAGGTACACTAAATTTTAGACTTCATTAGATTCTTATATTTTTAGATTTCAGGTTTTTAAAATTAATTTGAAAATTAAATAGTCAAACTCCTTTAATTTAAAATTTTTCGAAAACACCTAATCCAAATAATGCGAAATCATATTTCACCGGATCATTTGCGTCAAATTCACGAAGTTTTAAATCTAATTCCGCTAAGGCTTTTCCATCATTTTGTTTTCTAGTCAGCAATCCTAGTTTTCGTGCGACGTTACCAGAATGCACATCCAATGGACAGGATAATGAAGCAGGAGAGATAGTTTTCCATATTCCTAAATCGACACCTTTAGTGTCCTGGCGTACCATCCAGCGTAAATACATGTTGATAAGGGTAATTAAGGATGCTTATTTTTAGGCCAAAGACATGAAGCATAATCAGCATTACCAATCCCTAGAGGTAATCTGTCTAAAGAATGTGGTTCAGCATTAAATATTGCTTCTTTTTGAAGTATGAAATTAACCAAAGGAACCGATAATTCTGCCCCAACCGCTTTTCGTATTTTTATCAAAAGCCATCCTACATCAATAATTTGATTAAGCCAAATTGTTGCTTCTTCAATTGTTATTACCAAATGAGGCGGGTCAAAATGCATCATATGGTTTCTTAATTCACGTAAATTATTAACACTTTTTATACAAGATTCTGCCCCCAAGTGATTGCCCGAAATTTTATATATCCATCCAAGTTTATCTTCGAATTTCCTGCCGTGTCTCACGCCAAGTTTTTCAGCATCAAAATTCCAATGTGGCAAAGGATTATATTGTGCCTTAATATATATTTGATGTAGTGTAATCTCAATAAGGGATATAGTATCACTAATTAACCCCCTTAAATCAAAAAACCAGTCATCGGTTAATGCTTCATAAGAATTATCTACTAGTTTAGTTCTAGATTTTACTATTCGATGCAATAATTGAGGCTGTAAGCTAGTATATGTATGTCCCTCTCTAATTAATTTTGGAGTTATAGGATAATCTTCACCATATATTTGTTTTGTATATCCATCAGCAATCGTCAATCCTTCAGGAGCTGTGTGGTCATGAACATGGAAGTTTATTTTACCTTCAAATGTTGAATCAAGCCAAAAACACTTAAAGACAGGTAATTGAAAAGTATCAGCATCAAAGCCTCCCATTTGTCTTATGAACTTGGCAATTTCTAAATAATTTATTGGTTTACTTGTTATATCATTATTTGCAATATCCTTACCATGAATATTATACAACTTTTTATCTTTTCGCCATTGATTGAGAGATAAATTTTTACCAAAAACTTGATTGGTAATTAATAAACTTGCGTCACTCATACTTCCTGTTCGGGGAGTATCTGAAAATATTATATATTGATGGCTGTTTAACATTTAAATAATTTATGACTGAGTGAAATATATGAATTATTATAAATATATCTATAATATTACAATTTAATACATTAAAATCCTTTTTAATTAATTTATACAATTATAAGGGATTTAATATTAAATTTATCAATTATTATAATTTAAACATATGAAATCTCCAGGTGAAGTTGCTGCTATTTACGGATATAATAAACAATATAATGTATTTGCAGTTGAAATTTACAATGCATTACTTAATAATGATTTAGAATGGCTAGAGCTTGCAAGTAACGATGCAGGGAAGTTGGATGATGTATTAATAGGTTCTAAAAAAGATATTAAAGCTTTTCAAGTTAAAGATATTACAGGTAATCTTACTTATCAAAAATTTATAAGTTCTGAAACAGAAAGTATCTTCAAAGGCTGTTATAGGGGATGGGTTAAATTGAAAGTGAAATATCCCGAAAAGAAAATATCAGCTAAATATATTTCTAATGAACAACCATCATCAAACGATAAAATTTTAAAATTTATTGGATTAGAGTCTCCTTCTTTTAAAGAATTTTATCAATTATTTTGGAATAGAATTAAAAATGAAAATCTAGACATAGATACCATTCCTTTAGAATGGAAAGAAGTATTTAACGAATTAAAAACTGAGGCGGATTCAAGGGATGCGGGTTTATTGGAATTTATAAAATCTTTTGATTTTGTTTTGAGTAATGATTATAATGTATATGAAAACATGTTGGGAAACAATAATTCCCAACGATATAGAGATATAGAAAAAATTTCTAAACATATATTTAAAATTGTTGGCACACAGGGAACAACAAAATTTGACAGGAAACAATTTCTCAAAGAATTCGGATTATTATCACGTTATGAAACTCATTTTAAACATTCATTTTTTGTTGATGAAGAACATTATCAACCAATTACAGATACAATTCAAAAGTTAGAATTAGTAATAAATAACACCTCAAAAGGATATATAGCAATAATAGGTAATGCAGGTTCAGGGAAATCGACTTTATTGACAAAGTGGCTAAAAGACCGTAAAGAAAAGGTTTTAAGGTATTACGCTTATGTAAATGAAGAAATGAATGGTGAATATGGTTATCGAGGCGAAGCTGAAATTTTTTTAAAAGACCTTATAATTCAAATTAGAGAACACCAATATTCTTCAGTGGAAAATTTACCCTCAGAGACTTTGCCTGAATTACAAAAACAACTTTCTAGAGAACTCGAAAAGTTTAAACATGAAGGAAGAAAGGTTTTTATAATTGTAGATGGATTAGACCATATTGAACGAGAACAAAACGTAAATAAAAGTTTAATCGATATATTACCTATACCTGACCAAATTCCTGATAATGTCTATTTTATCTTAGGGTCAAGAACCACAAAAAATTTAACAAATTTACCAGAGAGAATAAAAATTGGTTTGGAAGTTGAAGGAAGAACAATTGTTATAAATCCTTTATCTCTGTCACAAATTCAAAACTTATTAGTAACTCATAAAATAAACTTAACTCAAAATCAATTAATCCGCATTTGCAAAAACACTCTTGGACACCCTTTATTCCTTCGATATACTATAGAAGAACTGCAAAACGTATCTAAGGACTTATATAGTAGTTTAATTAATAGTAAAAGCTTTAAGGGGGATATTTATGAAGAGTATAAAATATTTTGGAATAAGAATAAATTAGAAGATAACTTTCTGAACATTCTTGGTGTTATGTCTAGGTTTAGGTATTCTTATGTTGATATAACTTTACTTCCAAAGTTTGTAAATTCTAGAGCAGATTGGAATAAAGTTGAGCAATTATCTGAGCATTTCTTTTTTAAAAAAAATAACATCTGGCAGTTTTTCCACAATAGTTTCAAAGAGTTTTTAAAAGAAGAAACCGCAAAAAGTTATATTACAAATGAATATGATGAAAATATAGATGCTAGTTTTCATATTAAAATTTATGAGGTAATTGCTAATTCTAATGCAGACTATAAATGGAACATTTTATTTCATTTGTTTCATGCTAAAAATTACGATAAGCTACTTTCCATTCCTACACAAGAGTTTTTTCGTGAGCAATGGTTTGATTTTAGAAACCATCAACATATTTATGATGATATTAAACTAACTTCTAAAGCTTCATATATAACCAATTCTCCAAAAAAATTATTCTCTTGTATTTTGGCATATTATGAAATAGGTCAAAGAATTAATAATTTCAATTTGAGTAATTATTATAAAACTTTTCATCAGCTAAATAAAATTGACATTGCTAATTCCTTCATTTTTAATAATACAGAATTATTAGTTTCTAACACTCAAGTTTTAGAATATGGTTTAGAAATTTATAAAAAAGGTAATTATGAATTAGCTTTAGAATTACTTAAAAGAGCAGAACCAATTTATATATTAAATATTACAAAAGAAGTTTCACCCAATCGTTATGATAGAGATGAAATGAATGAAATCGATGAAGTAGAAATAATTAAAAATTGGGCAATATTAGCTAGTTTGTATTATCCCGTAGAAGAGATTTTTGAAAGAATTTCAAAAATTAATATATTTTATGAAAAACATAGAGGAAATGATGAAAGAAACCTTTTAGAGGAAACAATTAATGGAATTACAGATTTTTTGATAGAAATTGAGGATTGGGAAAAATTAAATAGCCATTATAAAACGATTAGTGAAATTCCAGAAATTAATCTCTTTCATTTCTATTTTGATATAGTTTGGGAACTCGATAATAATAATGAATTGTATGATATATGTTTAAATAAACTTACTACATGGGATGATAATAACGATAATCCTATAAACAGAAGACTTGCTCTTGTTGAAGTATTTATTAATAAAAACATTGAGAATGGAAAAAAATGGTTTAAAAAATTAACACATCCGAAAGAAATTACAGTTAATGATTATCATTTATATTCAACTTTAAATTATGTTTATGATTACTCTAGATTATTCTATATTACATCTAAAGATTTTGATATTGATTCCTCTTCTTTGGTTCCAAATGCAAAAAAAGAAATCCTTGTTGGATTTTATTCCGAATTTGCGGAATTAGGAAAGTCAAGTGCTTATATATATTATCGTAATAATGAAGCTTCAAAAGGGTTTGTATTTAGGTTTAAGCAAATCTTAGGATACTTTAATCACTCAGTTTTAGATTTTGATTATGAATACGGTATCCAAGAAAACAAAGCTGATTTAATAAATTTAATCTTAAATATTAGTTCTAAAATTTCTAATGATTTTTTTAATCAAATTTTAATTGAAATTTCTACTGAATGGAAAAAAAAATCTAAATATTGGAAAAAGAAAGATAGACAAGAAGTTATTGAAAATGTCATTAATTCAAAGATAAATTATGAATGGTGCCTAATAGAACTAAGTCTATTAAATAACTGTTTATTTGAATATGGTGATAGGCATTCAAGAATTGAAGACGGTATTAAACAAATAGAATTATGGTCAGCAGTAGGACAAATTGATAAAGGTGAAGAAATTTTAAATAAACTTTTAGAAATTTCTTTGGATATAAATTACGATGATGACCATCAACTAGATTACATTATTGATTGGTTTGTTAAAAAGGATAATATTGATTCTAAAGAAATCGATTTTTTTATGAAATGTCTAGATTCAGTAAAAAATAAGACAAGTAGTGCATCAGAACATATGGCTAAAAAAATATTGAGTCTGTCTTTGAATAAAAATAATGGATTTGAAATTTTTAAACATCTCTTGTTTGAAGGTCTTGTAAATTTTAATGATGGCTTAGAAATTGTACTAATTTATTTTTTTAATGCTTTTCCCAGAAAAAAAGACTTATGGATTAAAATGTTTACAAGAATAATTTTAAATTTTGACAATGATTATTCATATAGGTCACCTTTTTTGAATGAATTATTTGAATCTAAAATTTTACAATCTAATTTAAATCTATTGGTCAATGAAATCAATATTCATTGTGTTTTAGAACATCGCTATTCATATTTGAATTCTATAAGAATTTTTGCTCAGGAAAATCAGTTGGAATTTAATGAAATATTGAATAAAAACGATGATGACGAAAAAAACAGTAATGATTATTCTGAATTGAAACTAAAAAATGGGCTAAAAATTGATAAAGAACAAGCCATAGATAATATGAATTCTTATACTGATATTATTGATTTGCTAATGCAAGAAGATAAAAACAGTTACTTTAAGTGGACAATTCCAATAATAAAAAATATTGAAAGAATAAAAAGCGATGAAATAAAGGAAATCATTAGAAAAAAAGATTTTAGTAGCATAGAATTGGTTGAAATAGCAAAAGCTTTTAATGAAAAGCATAATGATATTGATTTTACAAAAGAACTTGTAAATGAAGCTCTAAAAAAATCATCATCTTCAGGCTGGATTAGACATTACGATGGTGGTAGTAAAATTAAATCTTATGATTTATTAAAAAAAATTGATAATAGTAATAATGAAGTTAGTAGGTTAATTTTTAAAGATTTTGCAGATAATATTGATGTATCTAATTCTGGAATAATAAGTTCTATACACGAAATACTTAGTTTAATAGATGAAGATTTTAATTTTAACGATTATTATAGTAGTATAGAATCATATAAAAATGAATTGCTAAAAACTCATTACGCAGAGTCAGCTAATCCTAAAATTGAAAGCAATGTAGATGATAATGATTTTTTGAATCAAGTAATATTTTTTTTATTAGAATTTCCTACTGGCTTTGATGATATTATATTTGAGATTTTAATTGAAGAATTTGATGACAATAGAAATTTAATTGATACCATTTTAGATTATTTATATACTGAAAATTATAAATACCAGTTCATAAAGTTGTTGTCTGCTATTAGCTTAAAAGACTTAATATTTATAAAAAAGTATGAACCGAGAATTGTTAAATTATTAAACCATTCTCGATTTGACATTCATAGAATTGCAATTAGGATTTTAAAAAGATTGAATATTGATTATAAAAAAATATTTAACTCTAGAACTAAAGAAATTCCACTAACATACAAGTTAGAATTTGAATATAAGCCTGAATTAGTAGTTTCTGAAGAAGAGAAAATTAAAAGGCTTAATAAGACAGGTTATTTAAGGGAGACAAATGACCCAATTGAAATTTGTAATTTGTATAAATCTGAAATTAAAGTTTTATCCAAAGAAACAGGATTTAAAATGATAAATATAGCCACTAGAATAGTGGATTTAGGGAATAAATTTTATAAACAACCAAATTGGTATGAAAATTTGTCTGAAAAGGAAATTAGGGACATTTATGAACATAAATTTGATTTAAAAATTTCATATAAAAGACCCAGATATCAAAAAGTTTGGACAGGACTAATGATGGTTATCAAAGAACTTTGGGAGATTGGTATACTAGACAGAGGGCTTGCAAATTACATATCTACCCATTTTGACGAAAGCACCTATTTTATTAAGCCTCAGAAAAAGCCTTCTTTTATTTCATCAATACTTAAAGAAGACAACTATGCACCATCAGTAAGTGAGAAATGGGTTTATGAATTGTCGAATGATTATCTTAGAGATAATTTAAAATTAATTGAAAGCGGATTTTATATTTTAGCAGAGCATTCTATCATCCAAGGTCAAGGAGATGGATATAATCAAGAAACTAGACAATCATTTATTGATTTTGAAAAGGTTGATTTTGATGGTGATTATATGATTTTTGAAAAAGCTTATGGGGAATTGATTTCAAATTATTTAAATGCTGAAATTGAAGGGTTATGCTTTTTCAACTCAAAATTAACAGTTAATAAAAAAACAAATTGGTTAGCCTTCAATCCTCAAATAGCTTTTTTTATGGGACTTGAATTAAGTGAGGAAGGTATTTTTAGATGGGTTGATAAATATAATAATACAGTAGTTGAATCCATTTTTTGGAAAAATAATGATGATAGAAACCGAAGTAGAAACCTCCATTCAGAATGTGGCTATGGTTGGTACGTTCAAATTACTAAAGAAGGTCTTGCTAAATTAAAAGAGTTAGAATTATATCCTAAATATCACCATCAAAAAATTTCTAGAGATATAACTTTTATTCAAAATAGATATAATACTTACATAGAAAACCGAAATGATGCAACAAATATTTTAGAAATAACTATATAAATATACCGAGATAGAAATGTTTGAATTAAAAAAAGATGAATTAAAAGACTTCCTCAATGCCAAAGTCCTTCAATACAATACCATTGACTTCATTGAGCCAGACCCTATAAGCGTACCTCATCGCTACTCTTTAAAAGAAGACATTGAAATTGCTGGATTTTTAGCTTCAACTATAGCTTGGGGTAATCGTAAAATGATTACTAAAAATGGTCACCGTATGATGGACTTATTAGGTGATTCACCCTATGATTTTGTTATGAGCTATAATGATTATCAATTGGAGAGATTAGATGGTTTTGTGCATAGAACTTTTAACTCGGAGGATTTTAAATACTTCATAAAAGCTTTAAATCATATATATACCAACAAAGGTGGATTACAACAAATTTTTATTGACAACCAAACAGAGACTTCACTTCAACCAGCTATTCATGCTCTAAATGAAGCTTTTTTTGAGATTCCACATCAATCCCGAACTAGAAAACATATAGCAGACCCAAACAAAGGTTCTGTAGCAAAACGGATTAATATGTGCTTGAGGTGGTTCGTAAGAAATGATAATACAGGTGTAGATTTAGGTATTTGGAAAAACATTTCACCATCAAAACTTTCTTGTCCTCTCGATGTACATTCTGGAAATGTAGCAAGGAAATTAGGTCTCTTAAAAAGAAAACAAAATGATGGTAAAGCTTTATTAGAATTAGATACTAATTTAAGAATTCTCGACCCTAATGACCCTGTAAAATATGATTTTGCTCTTTTTGGTTTAGGAATATTTGAAGGATTTTAAATATAGTATTTTTATTTAGGAGTCTCAGTTAATTCAAAATCAAATAGTTCTTTAGGTGACACCTCTAAACCTCTAGCAATTTTAAATATAGTACTGACAGTAGGGTTTGTTTTTGCAGTTTCAATTCTTGCAATCTGTGATAATGTTATATCACATTTGCCAGCTAAGTCTTCTTGTGACATTTTTTTTTCAGAACGTACTTCTTTTAATCGTTTCGCTAACGACTGTAATCCTTCTTCATCAAAGATTAATATTCTGCTTTTTGAATCATTTTTTTTCACTTATCAAAGTGAAGATATTTTAGATTAAATAATTATAGCACTTGTGCTATAATTATATATATTTGTAAAATTATACTCTGAACCTTAAAATCGAAGACCAAACTATGATTATAAAAATGAAAATTACGACTAAAATTATTGTATACATTTCAATATTATTTTTACTGCAATCCTGTATATCCAATTCTAAAAAAGATAACAGTGCTAGTCCATCTGAGAATAACGAAACTAAATTTAATGGAGAAGAAGAACTCGCAAACATCAACAATTATATTGTTGAAAAACATGCCGATAGTGTTTCAAATAACAATTACAAATACTGGCTCAAAGATGGAAGAATAATTAAATTGAATGTTGTCGAGGGAGACGATGAAAATTATAACATAGAAGAAGATTATTATTTTAAAGATAATAATACCGTTTTTGTATATCAAAAAAAAGAATTGAATTTTCCTAATGCAATAGATTATAAGGCATTAATTTATTTTGATGGTTCAAAAACAACAAAAGAAGATTATTGGATTAGTGATGTCAAAACAACAAAAAAAACAATTGAAGACCAATTAAAGAAAATTGGCTTTT
This sequence comes from Flavobacterium sp. XS2P24, assembly GCF_030010285.1. Classification (NCBI taxonomy): domain Bacteria; kingdom Pseudomonadati; phylum Bacteroidota; class Flavobacteriia; order Flavobacteriales; family Flavobacteriaceae; genus Flavobacterium; species Flavobacterium sp. XS2P24. The sequence continues at coordinate 1,779 of NZ_JASCRU010000010.1, read as the reverse complement.
CAATTCAAAATGAAATTATTCTTGATATGGATACAAATAAATCTAAAGGATTATTAACACTTTTAGATTTGTCAAATCGATATGGTTTTGATTCACAAACTAGAGAAAAAAACAGTGAGAATGAAAATACAAAGCCATTCGACGAAATTCAATTAACTCTAACAGATGCAACATTAAAAAAAGCTAAAATATATTTAGGCGAACCTGACAAATATGAATATTATTTTGGTCACATTACTAAAGGTTTTGCCATATACTATAATAAAGTTGCTAATCAAGGTGGAAAATCAAAACATTTGATTCTTTTTTTAAGAAAGAACCCAATGGGAACGAATCATGAAAAAAAAATTGAAGAGATTTATAGCATTGAAGATAATGAAAAAGCTTGTTTTGGCATTCATTGTATTTTGATTAAAAATCAAATAATCTACACTAATGTACCTGATTTAATTCAAAATGAAGGTTATCAGCAATTATGATATCTATAATTTCAACTTCCAGTGTAATAAAAAAAACTATTAAAAAAAATGAAACAAATTATTTACATTTTAGCTCTATTTGGTAATTTAAACTGTTATTCCCAAGATAATTCTACAGATACAATTTCAAACAATATCCAACCTGAATTAGACAGAATTGAACTTGCTTTATTGGAAAGAAATACAATAACAGATAGTAGTAAAATTGGTTCATATATTCATTTTTACGAGATTGATAATCATGGTAATGGTAAATGGGTCAATATATATAAAGGACATTGGGCTGATTATTTTGGGAATAGATATTTCGCACAATATTTGAAAAAAAAGGAGATTTTGAACTGGGAAGAGTGGTACGAGAAGTATAAAAAAGGAACTGTTGCTGGAGAGTACTATGAAGATGTGCCTGGTGATTCTAAAATTGTCTTTATTAAGTATAAGGGCGATTTGAAGGAAAATAAACCACATGGAAATTGGATTGCTATTCAAGACGAGATTGGAATAATAGTTAGAGGTAATTTTAATGAGGGAAAACCTGAAGGTGAATGGATTTACTCTAAGAATACTAAATTAAATGATGGTACTGTAAAAGAAATAATTTTTCGAAAAGAGTTTTATCATAATGGAATTCCAGATGGTAAATGGGTATGCTCGGAGAAGGATTTAATAATAGAGGAAAATTTTGTTAATGGTAAGCCAGTAAGTAGTAGAAATGTTTATTATGACCCCAAAAAAAGTATGAATATTTTCACTAAGGGAGATTTAATGATTCAATCAAATTTTTTAGATGGTTATCCTAATGGACAATCTAATTATTATGGATATGTAAACAATAAAAAAATATTAGTTGTTAAAGCTTTATATAAATTGGGCAAACCAATTGAGTTTATACTTAGTGGAGAAGAAAATGATATAGCAAATAATAATTCATTTAAAACTGAATTTATAGAAAACACAAATATAGTTCGTAATCATAAATATAACAATGGCAAACTATTGAAAACTATTGAAATCGATAGGTCAAAAAATGATTTTAGATATATCATGCGTAAGTTCATGCCAGATGATTATTCATTTGGTATGTGGAGGGCATTTATGTTGGATGATGCACGTTAAAAGTTTGGAATTGATTTAATAGATAAGAATAAGATAAAGAGCTTAAACGATTGAATTATATAAATCAATTTGATTGTCCGCAATTACCCATAATTAAATAAAAGGCTTATATTTGATAAAAAAAGAGCGATGAATCTATTCAATTTTACAGCAAATTTTGGGAGTGAAGAGTCTTGTAGACTTC